>NZ_JBQQBW010000184.1:0-8273 GCF_052245415.1 Streptomyces sp. 8N706
GTGCTGACCACGGTGCGCAGGGCGTGCCGGCGGTGTTCGGCGGCGAAGCTGAGCGGCTGGTCCCGCAGTACGTCCCCGCCGCGTTCGCCGGGTGCGGCTTCCACCTGGAGGACCAAGGGCACCTGGTCCTCGCGGCGGCGGAGCCTTTGGTACCACGCGGCTGCCTGCCATGGTTGTTCTCGTAGGACCTGCTCCAGGTCGGCGTCGTAATGGACGCCAAGCTCCACGGGCAGGGCCGGCGGGCAGGAGCGGCGGCCCAGGTAGGGCGGGTGTACGGGTGCGCGCAGAGCGGCGTGCAATGCGTCGATGAGCGCCGCGTCGCCTTCGAGGGCAGCGAGGAAGACGGCGTCGGAGAGGTAGAAGCGCTCGGAGAGCGGCATGGACTTCCCGGTGACCGCGTGGTGGGCCGTATGGAAGTCGCGTACGCGAGTTCCGGGCTGGTCGATGCGGACGCCGAAGCGCAGCGCGGCCAGTCGTGCCAACCCGTCGTCGTCGCCACGCTCGAGGCCTTGGGCTGCGGCGAGCATGCCGATCACGCCGCTTTTGGTCGGGGCGGACTCGGTGGTGCGGCGGGCGAAGCGGGCCGAGGCCCCCCACGATTGCAGGGGGCCTGCCAGGTGCAGTGTGAGCACGCTCATCCGTGCTTCTCCAGGCGGTCGGCGACGGCCTGGCCGATCGATTCGACGAGCGTGGCCAGGCTGGTCGTCTCCGTGCCGATGCCCGAGAGCTTCTCGGTGTGGGTGCCGACGCGCAGTACCCAGGAGATGGTGGTCTCCTCGTCGCCGTAGGCACGCTCGATGTCGGGGACGTACTGGGCCAGGCGCTCGCAGGCATCCCGCAGATGGCCGCCGCCCTGCTCTCCGGAGACGGGCTCTTCGAAGGCGGCGACGAAACTGATGGGCCGCGAGGTGCGGAGCTTGACGAGGACCGCGTCCGGCAGGGTGTGGTGACCGAAGGTGTTGATCTTGCCGGTGGGCAGGGAAGCGACGAAGCCGTGCACGAACGCCTCCACGGCGCGGCGCACCGGAAGGTTGACGGGCTCGTCCTCACGGAGGCCTTCGCCCAGGTTGCGGGCGAGCTGGTGCACGCTTACGGCGGCGTACCGGTAGAGGGTGGCGGAGTTGAAGTCGACGGTGCCGATCATCCCGGCGCCGGGCTCCGCGTCGGTGTTGTGGTCGTCGACAGCGGTGTAGTAGTCGGACTCGTTCTCGACGCGGTGCACGCTGATGGCGTGGGCGACCTGGACGGCGGCGTCGACGTTGATGTCGGCGGAGTCCGCGACCATGCGGCCGAACAGGGCGATGTCCACGGAGTGCCGGGTGTCGGCGATCTCCTTGGCGCGGGCCTTGTTGTCCTTGTCCTTGAGGTAGGTCTTGATGTCGGCCGCGCCCTCGACGGCGAGTTCCGCGAGGCGGTCGAACTGCCGGGCGCTGAGGAACATCAGGTACTTCGACACCGGGGCCGGCTGGTCCTCGTCGTCCTTGGCCGCGTCCGTCTTCCGCTTGGGCGTCTCGATCTTGGAGCCGGTGGCGGTCTGGATCACCTCGGCTGCGATCGCGAGCGCTTCGGCGCCGTTCAGGGACGGCTGGAGGGCGGTGATGCGTCCAGCGAGGACCTCGGCGACCTTCTTGGTGCGCACGCCCAGCTCGCTGGGGTCGAGCAGCTGTTCGTCGGTGAAGTAGGTGCGGGTGGCGCGCTTCCACGCCTGACTGGAGACGCGCGCCCGCGGTACTCCGCCGTAGACGGCCGACTTCGGGGCGCCGGTGTCGTCGCGGTTGAGGTTGCTGGGCGGGACGGTCTGCAGCGCGTGTACGTCGAGAAAGATGCGGTTCACGAGGCGTCCTTGTCGGTGGTGTCGGCGGGGGCTGCGGAGTCCTCGGCCCTGGTGTCTTGGGTGCGGTAGGCGTGGAAGGAGCGGCCCCAGGCACGGCGGACGGCATCGCGGCCGCCAGGCTCCTGCCAGCGGTAGAGCTGCTCGGCGAGGAGGGCGTAGTCGAGCGGGATGTCCTCACGGCGGAGCAGCAGCACGATGTCTCGTAGCCGCTCAGCGAGCGCGGGCAGATTCGGCGCGCTGCCGGCGCGGACGAAACGCTTGCGGACCGGCTCGGCGATCTCGTCCTTCGGCATCAGCCGGCGTACTGCCGCGCCCAGGCCGCTCGGGGCCTCCCGGCGGTCGGGCTGGTGCATGCCCGTCCCGCGGGACTGCTGGTGCAGGGCCCACAGGGTGAGGGCGACGTGTACGGCGTCCTCGGCCCGCGTGAGTTCCTTCTCGCTCAGCGGTCGGCCGCCGTCCTTCGGCTCCTGATGGAGCGGTCCGGTGTCCGCCAGGCCCCACAGGTCGGGTACCTGAGCGAACTCCTTGCCCGCACCTCGTCGCAGCCGGGCCAGCGCCGCCACTGCGTGGGGGCGGTCGTTCAGGTAGTCCTTCTGCAGCGGGGCGATGATGGCGCTGATGGTCCATCCCACCCGATGCCGGGCGGTGGGCGGGGAGGCGGTGGTCATGCGGGCACCTTCGAGGAGGAGTCGGATCCGGCCGCTGAGCCGGGCTCTGGCGTGGGGCCGGTCTCGGGCACGGCACCGGTCTCGCACTGATCGGTGTCGAAGGGGCGGCTCAATGCCTTGTTGAGGCGGCTGCGGAACCACAGCTCAGCGAGCGGGGAGTTGAGCCACAGGGAGCCCTTCTTCGTCGCCACGGTCCGGCCCTCCCACGCGGCGTCGCCTGCGCCGGCCAGCAACCGCTCACCGAGCCGCCCGATGTGCCGGTACGCCTCCCGCTGCCAGAGCCTGCGCTGCTCGTACGGGTCACCGGCGTCGGCAAGCCCTCGCAACCAGGTGCGATAAGGACCGTCCAGGGCCGCGAAACCGAGGTCGCGGGCCGCGTCCCAGGCCGGTTCGGGCTCGGAACCGGCGGCGCGGGCCAGGTCCTCAGCCAGACGCCCGAGAGCTGTGACGGCGGCCTCCGCATCCGCGACCGCGTCGATCGCCTGCTGCGCATACTCCCGGTCCTGCTGGTGCAAGAGGACGACGGACATGGCAACGTGGTCGTCCACGACCTCGTCGATCACCGACTGCTGGGTGCCGTAGACCGCGCCGACGATGCGGGCCCGGATGAGGAACCCACGCGGCAGTTCCCCCTCCGTCGCCAGCCGCGCGATCCACTCAAGAATGCCCGGCCGCAGGCCGGCAGCGGCCTCCGCACCCTGACCGGTGCCCGCCGCCCGATCGGCGATCAGGGCGGCCAGCCCCCGCCAGACCGAGCGGGCCGGGTCGTGGTCACGGGGCAGATAGACCAGGGACTCACCGCGCTTCTTCTCCTGCGCCTTGCTGCGCCGCCAGCCGGTCATGGGCTCCTGCTGGTGCCTGTTGTGCGGGGCCAGCGGGTCACCGTAACCCAGGACGACACCGTGGACCCCGGCAGTGTCAAAGTGCAACCGCAACCGCCGCGTCTGCCAGGTGTACAGATCCCGCACGCCCGATGGCCGTTGCTCCACGAGATCGCCCTCGGCAGCTCCCGGCCCGCACGGCTCACGCCGCCAGCCGGGGCGGTCATCCTCACCGAACCGCAGGCCGGAGGTATCAGAGGCAACCAGGTTCAGGAGCAGGGTCTCGCGCAGGGTGTCACCTTCGGCGAAGACGCCGCCGAGCGTGCCCGCCCAGCCGACGCCCAACGGGTACACCTTGCCGCCCTTGGCACGGGCGTCGCCGACGACGCCGGTCTTGATGCCGGAGGTGTCATAGGCGTGGGCGTGGACCACCCAGCGGGCGGCCTCGGCGAAGCTGAGGCGGCTGACGGTGGGCATCCACGCACTGAAGAACGGCTCGCCGTTGGGCACATCCGCGACGATCCGGTTGAGGGAGAACACTTCGTCGCGCGCCGTGCGTAGTGCCGTCACCTGCATGAACGGCGTCATCGGGTGCAGTAGGTCGAACCGCTCGCGGTGCGTATCGAGGTAACCCGACACCGGCGCGAAGCAATCCTCGTCCTCCCACAACTCGGCCCAGTGGTCGATATCGCGCGGACCTTCGAGCGCGTCGTGCGTGAGGGCGAGAAGCAGTCGCAGCAGTGCGAACTCCTGGGTGGGCAGGTCGCCGACGAGGCGGCGTAACTCGTGGGCGCGGTCGAACACCTCGCGCAGCGAGAGCTCTTCCTGCGTGCCGTCGAGCCACTGCACCGGCACCCATGGTTGCGCCGTCAGGTCGAAGGACAACACGGCGTCCGGGGGAGGCTGTTGGCTGGGTTCAGGCACGTGTCACCTCAAGGCCGTCGTTCTTGCTGTAGCGGAGTGCGTAGCCTCCCAGCCGGGTCTGACAATCGGAGTCGAGCACGAGAATCAGCTGGCCAGCGAGCCAGTGGCTCTCTTTCGCCTGCCAGGCTGGAACGTAGAACTGCTCGAGTTCGGTGATGGCCTGGTCCATCACCGACGGGTGCGAGAACTGGATCGGCAGGCGCAGGCCGCACCCGGCGGCGGCCCGTGCTGCAGCAGGCGAGGGGACGCAGTTGACCGGCAGCTCCAGGCTCCCTGTGCCCCGGTCCAGCCACGGCATCGTGGCCACAGAGCCGTCGGCGCGCTGCTGTACCACGAGGACCTCCAGGCTTTCCTTGCTGTCCCGGACCTGGGCCCGCCCGGCCCGGGTGTCATCCGCGTCGCCGACACCGGCCGCGATCCAGCCGAAGAGCGGCCGCCCCGGTCGGCCCACCTCACCGAGCCGGAAATGCTCGGCCCGCTCGGCCTGGTCCCTGCGGTGCTCCTCATGCCGCTTCCGCGCCGTGGCCAGCGCTCCTGCCCAGGTCTCGGGCCCGGCCGGACCGTCCCCGTAGGCGCCCTGCACCAGCGGGCTGATGTCCTCGGGGAGCCCTACAGGCTTGTTCGGGGAGTCCAGATGCGGCAGGAGGACGGCTGCCGAACGCAGCAGCGCGTACTCGCCATACACGACGACCGACCCCCGCACCGGAGCGGGCACGTCGGCACTCCAGTCGACGCCAGTAACCAGGCAGCGCGGGGTCCGAAGCCGCTCGGGACGTGAGCGCTGGTGGCGGTGGAGGCGTCCCATCCGCTGGAGCAGCAGGTCGATCGGACACAGGTCGGTGACCAGCAGGTCGAAGTCGACATCGAGGGACTGCTCAGCGACCTGACTGGCGATGACAATGTGCGGCTTCTCCGGGCACCGGTCACCTGCCTTCTCGGGCGGACCGAAACGGTCCAAGAGGTCTGCGTCCTTCGCCGCCCGGTCCACGTCGAGGAAACACGAGTGGGCCACGGTCACGTGCTCGTCGCCGAACCGCGCGCGCAGCACCCGGGCGGTCTCCAGAACCCGCCTGACCGTATTGCGGACAACCAGGACACAGCCGGCCCCATCGAGTTCCTCCTCCAGACGGTCAGCAAGACACTCCAGGTCGTCCTCCAGCCGCTCGAGCTGCACCTCGCCACCGCGCCCACTGGCCCCGGGATGTGCAAGGACAGGTCCCGCGCCCGGCGCCACTGCCGTCAACAGCGGGTAGGCGTCGGCATCGGCCAGGACGTCGAATTCCGCGGCGCCCGCCCGGGCTCCCGCATACGCCTCGGCCAGCTCTCGGCGCCGGCCCGCGGGCAAGGTCGCAGAGAGCACGACCACTGGCACCCCGTAGGCACCCAGCCAGGACAGCACCCTGTCCAGGTAAACACTCATGTACGTGTCGTAGGCATGCGCCTCATCGATCACCACGACCTTGCCTGCGACCGCGAGGTGGCGCAGCGCCAAGTGGCGGCTCTTGAGCCCGGCGAACAGCAACTGATCGACGGTACCCACGACAAAGGACGACAGCATCGCCTTCTTACGGCCCCGCAGCCACTGATGTGCAACCAGCTCGGCCGGTGCGGCCCCCTTCTCGGGCGAGGGCCGCCACTGCTCGACCGGGTCGTCGGCGGCGTCCACGGCGACGGCGGCGATCGCCGCCCGGCTCGCCCTCTCCAGATCGGCGAACTCCTCATTCAGCGCCGCCTTGGAGTGAGCCAGCAGCACCGACAACCGCGTACCTTCCCTGGCAGGCAGGCGATCAAGCCAATCCAGCAGGCGAGGAAACATCGCATTTCCTGTAGCCATCGTGGGCAGCGCAAAGAAGACGCCTCCCGCGCCCGAACGGGCCGCGAAGATCTCAGCAACGGCAAGAGCCGCTTCCGTCTTCCCCTCCCCCATCGGCGCCTCAATCACCATCAAGCCCGGCTCGGGCATGGCCCGCGCCAGCTCCACCGCCGCCTCCTGCACCGGCCTGGGCTCCGCCCCCGGCGGCAGTACGAACCGGGAAGCGAACAACTCCTGCACATCCGCAGGCGGCTCATCAGGACGCCAGGGCGGCGGCAGGCACAGCCCCCGCCAGGCCGCGGCCACCCGCTCATCACCAGTCTGGGATGCCGTCTGCGGAAAATACGGGAAGAGGTCGGGATTGCTCGCGATCCAGTCAGCGACGATCACCACCGCAGTAAGGAGCACCTGCACCGGCTGCGGAAGCTTCACCCGCCGCCACGCATCCAGTCGCTCACGCACCCCGAATTCGTCCGCGCACGCATCAAGGAGTTCGCCCTGCACCCGCCGCCACAAGGGCCGTGAAGGCCCGGGAGTGCGCAGCAGCTCCGGATGGTCGTAAAGGTCCTTGAGCTGGTGGTGATCCGGCGGCACACCATGGTGGCCCCCGATCACGATGGCGAACTGCCCCGCCTCCCGGCCACTCCAGCCGTGCCCCTCCTCGAGCCACTCTCCCAGCAGCACCTGCCCCGCCAGCCCATGCGGCGCCAGCGAGCGATCCGGACCCATCTGCCGCCGAGTCGCCATCTCAAGCCCCACCGCACGCATCCGGTCAGCGAGCGAATCGACCTGACAGGCGAACGCCGGAGTGGCCTTCCCGATGTCATGCACAGCGGCCAACCACACCGCCAGGAGCCGGGCATCCGCAGTCCCCGCTGGCAGCGCCTCACCTATGAAGTGCCGCACGTTCGCCGGCAGCCACCGATCCCATAACAGCCCCGCCACGGCAGCGGCGTCCTCCATATGCCGCCACAAGGGCAGCCAGCCGTCGCCATCCCGGTCATGCTTGGCCCACACGTTCCGCACCGGCCCTACAAGCCGGCCCCCCAGCCCCGTTCGGAGCTCCCCCTCACCCGCCATGCCAAGTATCAATACAGGCAAACACCATGCTCCGGGACCTCTATTGAAGAAACAGCCCTCTCGACTCAGTCCCCGCCAGTCCATCCCGGGCTACGCAGAAACGGTTCGTTATTCTCCTGCTGGTACACCGTGTTGCCCGCGGAACCGCCGGGGCGGGTACCGTGCGCATCCCCGGCCCATCACGGATCGAACAACGATGTCCGCTTCGCACCATTGGCGGCAATCAGTGAAACTACTCGAAACCAGCGCTCGCCATCAGTAAAAGCGCAGGTCGCACAGTCTGCTCCCCGCACGCGCGGGGATGGTCCCACCGAGGTCGTCGACCGGATCACGGGCTGCTCCCCGCACGCGCGGGGATGGTCCCGGACACCCGTCGGTGTGCGTCGCTACAGTGCCCTGCTCCCCGTACGCGCGGGGATGGTCCCGAGGGGGAGTACCGCACGGGCGACCGGCTCCCCTGCTCCCCGCACGCGCGGGGATGGTCCCCAGGCACAGACCAACGGCGCGCGGTTGGCGTTCTGCTCCCCGCACGCGCGGGGATGGTCCCTGTCTGGCGCCGCACGGCGGCTCCGGGCAGCACTGCTCCCCGCACGCGCGGGGATGGTCCCACCTGGAACACAGCCGGAACCGGGACACGAAACTGCTCCCCGCACGCGCGGGGATGGTCCCGCGCGCTACCCGCAGTAACCCCGCACGGAAATCTGCTCCCCGCACGCGCGGGGATGGTCCCTGCCGGTCGACCTCGGCCAGTTCGGCCTGCACCTGCTCCCCGCACGCGCGGGGATGGTCCCAGTCGGCGTCGCGTTCCGACTGTGGCGCGATGCTGCTCCCCGCACGCGCGGGGATGGTCCCCATTGCGATGCCGTAACGGCAGCCCACGCAATCTGCTCCCCGCACGCGCGGGGATGGTCCCGACTTCGTCGCGGAGCCCAGAGAGCAACGGCTCTGCTCCCCGCACGCGCGGGGATGGTCCCTTCTGGTGCTTTAGGACGGCGTGATGGCAGCACTGCTCCCCGCACGCGCGGGGATGGTCCCTGCCGGTCGACCTCGGCCAGTTCGGCCTGCACCTGCTCCCCGCACGCGCGGGGATGGTCCCAGTCGGCGTCGCGTTCCGACTGTGGCGCGATGCTGCT
>NZ_JBQQBW010000185.1:0-7775 GCF_052245415.1 Streptomyces sp. 8N706
ACCGCCACCGCCACCGCCACCGCCACCGCCACCGCCACCGCCACCGCCACCGCCACCGCCACCGCCACCGCCACCGCCACCGCCACCGCCACCGCCATCGCGCGCGCCGCACGCGGCGCGGCCCCCGGTGCCGCCCGCCCACGCGCCTTTCCCGCCTCTCCAGCCAAGGAGCTACGGATGCCCCTCACCAGCACCACTCCAGCACAGCGCCGGCGGCAGCCCTCCGGCATGCCCACGTGGAAGTACCGCACCTATCCGCCGGTCGAACTCCCGGACCGCACCTGGCCGGACCGGGTGATCACCGAAGCGCCCCAGTGGTGCGCGGTGGACCTGCGCGACGGGAACCAGGCCCTGGCGCAGCCCATGGACCTGGAACGCAAACGGAGACTGTTCGACCTCCAGGTCCGCATGGGCTTCAAGGAGATCGAAGTGGGGTTCCCCGCCGCCAGCCAGACCGACTTCGATTTCGTGCGCACGCTGATCGAGGAGGACCTGATCCCGGACGACGTCGCGATCCAGGTCATCACTCCGGCGCGCGAGGAGCTCATCCGCCGCACCTTCGAGTCCCTGCGGGGCGCCCGCCACGTCATCGCCCACCTGTACAACTCGACGTCCTGCCTGCAGCGCGAGGTCGTGTTCGGCATGGACCGGGCACAGATCCTGGACCTGGCCGTCCGGGGCACCCAGATGTGTGCGAAGCTCGCCGAGGAGCTGGCCGGCTCCTACGTGCAGTACGAGTACACCCCGGAGTCGTTCACCGGAACCGAACTGGACTTCGCGCTGGAGATCAGCAACGCCGTCACGCAGGCGTGGGGCCCGACCCCCGAGCACAAGATGATCCTCAATCTCCCGGCCACCGTCGAGATGTCGACGCCGAACATCTTCGCGGACCAGATCGAGTGGATGCACCGCAACCTGGACCGCCGCGACTCCCTCGTGCTATCCCTGCACCCGCACAACGACCGGGGCTCGGCGGTCGCCGCCGCGGAACTCGCCTGCGCGGCGGGCGCCGAGCGGGTGGAGGGCTGCCTCTTCGGCAACGGGGAACGCACCGGGAACGTGGACCTGGTGACACTCGGCCTGAACCTCTTCACCCAGGGCATCGACCCGATGATCGACTTCTCGGACCTGGAGGCCATTGCGAAGACGGTCAGCCACTGCAACCGGCTGCCGGTGCACCCCCGGCACCCGTACGCGGGCGAGCTCGTACACAGCGCCTTCTCCGGATCCCACCAGGACGCGATCAAGAAGGGCTTCGAGGCGCGCGAGCGCAAGGCCCGTGCTGGCCAGGACGTGTGGCGGACGCCGTGGGAGGTGCCTTACCTGCCCATCGACCCCAAAGACATCGGCCGCGATTACGAGGCCGTCATACGCATCAACTCGCAGTCGGGCAAGGCGGGTTCGGCCTACCTGCTCAAGAGCGAGTACCAGCTGGACCTGCCCCGGCCGCTGCAGGCGGAGTTCGCCGGCGTCGTCCAGCGGCACACGGACGACGGGGGCGTCGAGCTGTCCTCGGAGGCGATCTGGGCCATATTCCGGCGCGAGTACCTGGAGGCCCGCGAGCCGATCGCGCTGCTCGGCCACGAGTTGACCACCTCCCGGGACGGCGAGGGGAGGGACATCGAGTGCACCCTGCGCCTCGGTGACGACGTCGTCGTGGCGCGGGGTTCGGGCAACGGCCCCGTCGACGCGCTGCTTGACTGCCTCGCCTCGGCCGGACACCCCGGGTTCCTGGTGCGCGGCTTCACGCAGCACGCCCTCACCTCCGGAAGCGACACCCGCGTCGCCGCCTACGCATACATCGGACGCGGGGGCGAGTCGGTCTGGGGAGCCGCTGTGGACTTCGACCTCGGCACCGCCTCGCTGCAGGCCGTGCTCAGCGGGATCAACCGGCTGTCCTCGCGGATCACCACGGCACCGGTGTCCTGAGGCCACCCTGCGGGGGCGGCCGGATCCGCCCCCGCCCGGCGGCACGTCCGCCCCCACCCGAAGCAGGAGGCTTCGCGTATGTCTCGCAGTATTCGTCTCGCAGTGATTCCCGGTGACGGTATCGGTCAGGAAGTGGTGGCCCAGGGCCTGAAGGTCCTCTCGGCCGTCCTGCCCGACGACGTGCAGCTGGAGACCAGGCACTACGACCTGGGTGCCAGGCGCTGGCACGCCACCGGCGAGACCCTCCCCGACACGGAACTGGAATCGCTGAAGGACCACGATGCGATCCTGCTCGGCGCGATCGGCGACCCGTCGGTGCCCTCCGGCGTCCTGGAACGTGGCCTGCTGCTCAAACTGCGCTTCGCCTTCGACCACTACGTCAACCTTCGCCCGGCGAAACTCCTGCCCAACACCCCCACCCCGCTCGCCGGCCGCCCCGCCATCGACTTCGTCGTGGTCCGCGAGGGCACCGAAGGCCCCTACGTCGGCAACGGGGGCTCCCTGCGCACCGGCACCCCCGCCGAAGTCGCCACCGAAGTCAGCCTCAACACCGCCTACGGCATCGAACGCGTCATCCGCGACGCCTACGCCCGCGCCGACGCCCGCCCCCGCAAAAAACTCACCCTGGTCCACAAGAACAACGTCCTGGTCCACGCCGGCCACCTGTGGAAGAACACCTTCGACGCCATCGGCGCCGAATACCCCGAGGTCACCACCGACTACCTGCACGTCGACGCCGCCACGATCTTCCTGGTCACCCAGCCCGAGCGCTTCGACATCATCGTCACCGACAACCTCTTCGGCGACATCCTCACCGACCTGGCCGCCGCCGTCACCGGCGGCATCGGCCTGGCCGCCAGCGGCAACATCAACCCCTCCGGTGCCTACCCCTCGATGTTTGAACCCGTCCACGGCTCCGCCCCGGACATCGCCGGCACCGGCAAGGCCGACCCCACCGCGACCGTCCTGTCCGTCGCCCTGCTCCTGCAGCACCTCGGCCACGAAACCGAAGCCGCCCGCATCGAAGCCGCCGTCACCGCCGACCTCGCCGAACGCCACGGCCCCCGCGCCACCGACGAGATCGGCGACGCACTCGCCACCCGCGTATCCGTCTGACCCGTGCCAGAAAGGTTCCGATGTCGACCATACCCGCGATCGAGTTCAAGCCGTCCGCACACCCGCTGTCCGCCGTGGAACGCGACCGTATTCTGGCCGACCCCGGATTCGGCCGCCACTTCACGGACCACATGGTGACCGTCAGGTGGACCGCGGGGCGGGGCTGGCACGACGCGCAACTCGTGCCGTACGCACCGCTGTCGTTGGACCCGGCGAACATGACCCTGCACTACGCGCAGACCATCTACGAGGGGCTCAAGGCGTACCGGCAGCCCGACGGGGGCGTGGCGGCTTTCCGCCCCGGGGAGAACGCCCGGCGGTTCCGGCACTCCGCACGCCGCATGGCCATGCCCGAACCGCCCGCCGAGCTGTTCACCGCCATGTGCGACGCCCTCGTCGACCAGGACCGCGCCTGGGTGCCCGGCGGTGGTGAACGGTCGCTGTACGTGCGGCCGTTCATGTTCGCGGCGGAGACCGGGCTCGGGGTGTGCCCGGCCGGAGAGTACCTCTTCGCCGTCATCGCCTGCCCGGTCGGCGCGTACTTCTCCGGCGGCGTCGAGCCGGTCTCCGTGTGGCTGTCCGAGGAGTACGTGCGCGCCGCGCCCGGCGGCACCGGCGCAGCCAAGACGGGCGGCAACTACGCGGCGTCCCTGGCCGCCCAGGCGAAGGCCATCGAGCACGGGTGCGACCAGGTCGTCTGGCTGGACGCCGTCGAGCGCCGCTGGATCGAGGAGATGGGCACCAACAACCTGTTCTTCGTGTACGGGGAGCGCCTGGTGACTCCCGAGCTCACCGGATCGCTGCTGGCCGGGATCACCCGCGACTCGGTGCTCAGGATCGCCGCCGATCTCGGCTACCGGGTCGAGGAGGGGCGGGTGTCCGTGGAGGACTGGGAGAAACACAGCGCGGACGGCTCGCTCACTGAGGTCTTCGGGTGCGGCACCGCCGCCGTCATCACCCCCGTCGGCTCGGTCACCTGCACCCGTACGAGCTGGACCGTGGCCGACGGGCGGCCCGGCCCGGTGACCCGGAAGCTGCGCCGGGCGCTCCTGGACATCCAGACCGGTGCCGCGCCCGACCCGTTCGGCTGGCTGCACCGGATCCCGGCAAGCCCACGCACCAGGCCGTGACCGCAACTCCCCCGAAAACTCCGGAAGAAAGCGCTGGTGAACCGTGACATCACTGATCGCCCAGGATCGCGTTCCCACTGTCGACGACATCGACCCGTCCTTCATCTTCCTCAGTCCGACCGTCATGAAGGAGTCCGACTTCGAGGCCGGCGAGGAGTTCCGCGACCCGGTCGAGCCGCGCGTGATCCAAGGCATCGACCACAGCGCCCAGCGCGATCTGGCCGTCGCGGACGCCGAGAGATTCGTGCACGCCAAGCGTGACCTATTACGCGCCGCGCCGACCACGTACGACAAGGTCTTCGCGCTCATGGCGGCGGCACGCTACCGGGCTGGGAACCTCCGGCAGACCCGGTTCGCCGAGAACAAGGAGATCTTCCGCCCGACCGTGTCCTCCCGCATGGCGGCCGACGAGCCGTTGCAGTTCGTGCTGCCGTCGTTCCCGTTCAAGCTGCCGAACCTGGCCAAGTCCACACGGCGCGCCCCGGACATGGCGGAACTGCTCTGTCTGCGCAGGCTGTACGAGATGTGCCACGCCATCGGTCTGGTGTACCCGCCCGGAGCCGAGTTCGTGATCGTCTCGGACGGCCGGATCTACCGGCACATCTGCGGCGTCACCGCCCACGAGGCCGCGGTCTACTTCGAGCGCAGCCAGGAGATGATCAAGGCCATGGGGGCCGGCGACCGGCTCGTCTACACCGACATGACCGACCTGGTTGCCAGCCGGCAGGACCGCTTCGACCGGCTGCACGAGAGGCTGCGCCCGGTCCTCGCCCAGTGGTGGCGGCAGAACCCCGACAACCTGAGGCGCCTGACGCTCATCAAGAACTTCACCGTCAACGTCAACACCTCGGGCGGGATCATCCACGACCTGCTGCAGACGGCCCAGAAGAACCTCTTCCTGGGCACCGCCCACGACGACGCCGACACCCTGGCCAACCTCCGGCGCGTACGCACACGGCTGTCCCGGCGGGCGAACGAAGCCGCCTTCGAGTTCGCGCTGCTGCTCTATACCCTCAAAGAGCTCGACCTCGTGCACGCGTGCTACCCGGGGGCGGTGCGCGCCACCGTGCACCCCAAGCCCGGCCAGTGGGGCGTCAACCTCGTCAACGACAAGTGCGTCGTCTTCCCATGGGGCGGGACCGCCTACGACAAGGGCGGGGACACCTGGCGGATCCGCTACGAGATAGACCTGCAGCGCACCGACGCACGGCCGGTCCACCTCGCGGGTGACCCCTTCCCCTTCTTCTACGAGAACCCCAGCTGAGCGGCCGAGGAACCCGTATGTCCCGCAACCTCGAACAACCTGCCGTCGGCGCGGCCGGCCGCGCCCCGCGCCAACGGCGGGAGGGCACGCGGCGGCAAATCGTCCTGCTGTCGGCGGCACAGGCGCTGTTCCTGTGCTCCATCAGCGTGGACCTGACCGTCACGGGCATCGTCGGCTACGAACTCGCGCCCACCCACGCGCTCGCCACGCTGCCGTTCGCCCTCATCACCCTGGGCGCGGTCGTCACGACCGTGCCTGCCTCCCTGCTGATGGCACGCGTCGGCCGCCGTACGACGTTCCTGGCCGGGACCGTCCTCGCGGCGGCCGGAGGAGCCGCCTCGACCGCCGCCGTGAGCCTCGGCCACTTCGGCCTGTTCTGCGCCGGGACCGCGTGCATCGGCGTCTACCAGGGTTGCGCCGGGTACTACCGCTACGCGGCGGCCGATCAGGTCGCGCCCGAGCGACGCGGCCGGGCCATCTCCACCGTGCTGGCCGGCGGTGTCGTCGCCGCCGTGGCCGGCCCCTTCCTCGCCAAGGCCACCGTGCACACGCTGGACGCGGCCTACGCCGGCTCGTATCTGCTGGTGACAGCCCTCGCCGTGGCCTCGGCCCTGGTGCTGTGCCTGTTCCGGGACCGGGCGGCGGACCTGCCGCGCGCGAGCGCGAGGAGCCGTGCGCCGCGGATCCCGCTGCGGGTGGTCTTCGCCCAGCGCGGCTTCGTCATCGGCACACTCGCCACCACCACCGGCTACTTCACCATGATGGTGCTGATGACGGTGGCGCCCGTGGCCGCGCTCCGGCACGGTCACAGCGTCGGCCAGGGCGCAGCCGTCATCCAGTGGCACATGGTCGGCATGTACGCCCCCGCGCTCGTGGCCGGCCCGGCCATCAAACGGATCGGCGCCGTCCGGCTTCTGCTCATCGGGGTCTGCGCCTCCATGGCGGGCAGCGCCGTGGCGTACACGGGCGGGGACCAGCGGCATTTCATGACCGCCCTCGGCCTGGTCGGCGTCGGCTGGAGCGTCATGTACGCCTCGGGCACGACGCTGATCGCGCACTCCTACCGCCCCGAGACCGCGTCGCGCACCCAGGCGGTCAGCGAGTCCCTCACCATGGGGGCCGCGGCGGCCGCGAGCCTCGGCGCCGCCGCGCTGCTGCAGGCGAGCGGCTGGACCAACCTGAATCTGCTCATGCTCGCCGTCCTCGTCCCTACCGCGGTGGCGACCCTTGCGTTCCTCTCTTCGGAGCGACGCGGCACCGCCTCCGGGATCTGACGCGGCGGGGCGGTCAGGGAACGCCACAGGCCGCAGCCGCGGGTTGCGGGGCCTTACTGGAGTGGGCGCTTGGGGCGGGCTAGTGGCTCGTCACGCAGTCTTGACCGGGTATTCGGTCCACTGACGGATCGGGGAGTCGGGAGTGAAGTTGATCTTCGGCTCGGCACGGGCATTGCGCCAGCGCACGTAGGCACCGATGGCAGCGTTCTGCTCGCCGTGGCTACGGTGGTTTCGGTGTCGTTGAGCGCAAAATAACGCAGGGCCGGGAACTCCGATTCGACCCAGTTCAGCCACGAGCCGTAGGTCGGTAGGAAAACGAGTTCGACGTCGTTGTCGGCGGCCCAGATGCGGACGTCGGCGAAGTTGTCCAGCACCACCTACAGCTTCTCCTCGGGCCAGCGGGTGCGCAGGGCCTGAGTAAGCCGCCTGACCGGGGCTTTTGCGGTGCGACTGATCCGCTGCAGCCGACGACCCTCATCCATGCTGACCGGACCGACGAACACACTCGGTCGACGCCCCACCATCACCTCCAAGATCAGGTCCTGGAGACAGTCTGCTGACCGCCAAGCAGCACGTCGATTACCCGGCCAAGGAACCGCGACAAGCCACTAGCTCGTGGACGTCCCAGTTCCGCAGCCACTGAGAGATGGCGTCGTCCTCGCGGGGCGTGCGGCGTCGGGTAGCGCACCGGCTTGGTGAAGTATCCCGCAGCCCGTCAGCGGGGCCCGGAGAAGCTCACGGATGCCTTCGACCCCCTGCATAAGGCCGCCGCGGGCCTACTGCGAGGGGTGGAGGTCGAGATCCATGGGGGCGTGAGTGAGCGAAATGGTGAATAAGACGGTGTCCTATGTGGTGAGGCGGACGAGTCGCTTGTAGCAGCACAGAGCGGCGGCGAAGCCGAGAAAGGCCAGGTAGTTACGAGGATGACGTTCGTAGGGGGCTGAGCCGGCGGGAGCCGGACAGCCACGAGATCGTGCGCTCGATCACCCACCTACGACGCCCTAACCGTTCGCTGGACTCGATGCCTTTGCGGGCGATGCGCACGCCAATGCGCTTGCCTCG
>NZ_JBQQBW010000186.1:0-7415 GCF_052245415.1 Streptomyces sp. 8N706
CCCCGGGTGAGGCCTCCACAACCTCCAAACGCCACCGCCGACTTCCTTCATGGGGATGTCGTTGGTGCCGCTTTTCCGGATCGGATCGCACAGGCACCGCCCCGGGCGTTCCCGGTGAGTGTGACATGTGGCACGATGCTGGCCACCCCCATCGGCTCCGCTTTCCCAGGAGACATCCCGCGTGCAGCCCTCGGCCGGCCCCGCGTCCTCCCCGCCGCCCCGCCCTGTGCCCGTCCCGTCCCCCCGTACCGTGGCCTCGCCGCCGCCCCCCGCGCCCCGCGTGGAGCTTCCGCACACCCGTACGCGTCCGGTGCACTGGCTCGCCACCGCGGTCGCTCTCGCCGCCCTGCTGGGCGCCTCCGCCCTCGTCCAGCCGTCGCCCGCCACGGCGACGCCTCCGGTCGCAGTGGCGGACGCGCCCGCCGCACCGCTGCCCGTCCGGGCCGACGGCCCCGATCCCGGGAAGGCCCGGTATCCGGTCGACTGCGGGCCCGAGACGGTGCGGGTGGTCCAGGACGGATCGGCCGACCTCGACGGCGACGGCAGGGCCGAGACGGTCGCGGTCGTGCGCTGCAACGCCGGGTTCGGCACACCGCCCAGCGGTATCTATGTCCTCGCGCACCCGGCCGGAGGCAAGGGCGCTCCCCGCGTCGTGGAGACCTTCCTCGACCCGAAGCAGGGCATGAGCGTCACGGGTTTCGCGGTGCGCGGCCGTACGGTCTCGGCGACGCTGCTCGGCTACTCCTCGGCGGACGTACCGCGCTGCTGCCCGGACAAGCAGCGGAAGGTCAAGTGGCAGTGGCACGAGGGCAAGTTCGGACTGATCGCGCTCCCTGTCGCGGGGAGTGTGTGACCCATCACTCCGCGTCGGGGCCGTACACCTCAACCTTGTCCGAAACTCGACGCACGTGGATGCAGTCGCCGGGGCATTCCTTGGCGGAGTCGACCACGTCGTTGAGCAGCGGGAGCGGGACGGGGGTTGTGGCCCCGGGGGCGTCGAGCAGCTCGTCGCCCGAGCCCTTGACATAGGCCAGACCGTCGATGTCCAGCTCGAAGACCTCGGGTGCGTACTGCGCGCAGATCCCGTCACCGGTGCACAGGTCCTGGTCGATCCACACCTCGAGGGCATCGTTCTGCGTGGTCATCTCGCCTGCCGTTTCCTACGTACGTGAACCAATTGGAGCCAGCCCTGACGGGTGTTGACCGTCTCGACGATACAACCGGTCGCTTTCCGATGTTTGTGGGTGGGTATTCCCCTGGCGTGGGGACGTACGCAAGGGTGAAGATCGGACACAGCCCGACCGTCTTTGTGATCTAGGGGTTTCAACCCGCACCGGCCCAGGTAGGGTCAGGAAGCGTCCAGCTCCCCTTGGAGGAGGTGAGGACCGTGGCAGCCCACGACGACGACATCAACCGCGGCATCCGGCCGGGGCGGGGGTCTGAAGACCCTGCCGGCCAGGTTGCCTATCTCGAGCAGGAAATCGCCGTCCTGCGACGCAAGCTCGCCGACTCTCCGCGTCACACGAGGATTCTCGAAGAGCGGATCGTCGAGTTGCAGACCAACCTGGCCGGCGTCTCCGCGCAGAACGAACGGCTTGCGAACACGCTCCGTGAGGCCCGGGACCAGATCGTGGCCCTCAAGGAAGAGGTCGACCGCCTCGCTCAGCCGCCGGCCGGCTTCGGTGTCTTCCTGCAGGCGAATGAGGACGGTACGGCGGACATCTTCACCGGGGGCCGCAAGCTCCGGGTGAACGTCAGCCCCAGCGTCGAGCTCGACGACCTCCAGCGCGGTCAGGAGGTCATGCTCAACGAGGCCCTCAATGTGGTCGAAGCCATGGAGTTCGAGCGGGCCGGGGAAATCGTCACCCTCAAGGAGATCCTCGAGGACGGCGAGCGCGCCCTGGTGGTCGGACACACGGACGAGGAGAAGGTGGTGCGGCTCGCCGAGCCGCTGCTGGACGCCACCATCCGGTCCGGTGACGCCCTGCTGCTCGAGCCCCGCTCCGGCTACGTCTACGAGGTCGTGCCCAAGAGCGAGGTCGAGGAGCTCGTCCTCGAAGAGGTACCGGACATCGACTACGACCGGATCGGCGGCCTGGGCAACCAGATCGAGCTGATCAGGGACGCGGTCGAGCTCCCGTATCTCTACCCCGACCTTTTCAAGGAACATGAACTACGGCCGCCGAAGGGCGTGCTGCTCTACGGCCCGCCCGGCTGCGGCAAGACGCTCATCGCCAAGGCCGTGGCCAACTCCCTTGCCAAGAAGGTCGCCGAGGTGACCGGGCAGCCCGCGGGGAAGAGCTACTTCCTCAATATCAAGGGCCCCGAGCTGCTCAACAAGTACGTCGGCGAGACCGAGCGGCATATCCGCCTGGTCTTCCAGCGAGCCCGCGAGAAGGCGAGCGAGGGCACCCCCGTCATCGTCTTCTTCGACGAGATGGAGTCCCTCTTCCGCACCCGCGGCTCCGGTGTCAGCTCGGACGTGGAGAACACCATCGTCCCCCAGCTGCTCGCCGAGATCGACGGTGTGGAGGGCCTGGAGAACGTCATCGTCATCGGCGCCTCGAACCGCGAGGACATGATCGACCCGGCAATCCTGCGGCCCGGCCGGCTCGATGTGAAGATCAAGATCGAGCGTCCGGACGCCGAGGCGGCCAAGGACATCTTCGCGAAGTACCTGAAGCCGTCGCTGCCGCTGCACGCCGACGACATCGGCGAGCACCGGGGATCCCCGGAGGCCGCGGTCGAGGGCATGATCCAGTCGGTCGTCGAGCAGATGTACGCGGAATCCGAGGAGAACCGCTTCCTCGAGGTCACGTACGCCAATGGCGACAAGGAGGTCCTGTACTTCAAGGACTTCAACTCCGGCGCGATGATCCAGAACATCGTGGACCGGGCGAAGAAGATGGCGATCAAGGCCTTCCTCGACCACAACCAGAAGGGTCTGCGCGTCTCCCACCTGCTCGCCGCCTGTGTGGACGAGTTCAAGGAGAACGAAGACCTGCCGAACACGACCAACCCGGACGACTGGGCCCGGATCTCCGGCAAGAAGGGCGAGCGGATCGTCTTCATCCGCACGCTGGTCACCGGAAAGCAGGGCGCGGACACCGGCCGGTCCATCGACACGGTGGCGAACACCGGTCAGTACCTGTAAACGGCGGTCCGGCTGCGGATGCCCTACCCCTGCTCAGGCGGGGCGCCGGGGCATCCGCAGCCGGCTGCGTTTCAGGACACGCCCGGGGCGTCACCCGGGAGGACCCGCCCGGTCACGGACCGGATCCGAGCAATGACGAAAATGATCTCCCCACCACCGCAAAGGCGTTCTAGGCTCGTCGGTACCGCCGAGTCGCACCGAGCGGGGACGGGCACCGCATACGCATCGGAGAAGCAGCGGTACTTGAGCGCCCACCCCATCCGGGGCGGCGCCGGGCAAGGAGGGCCGCATGACCGTACGGCGAGTAATGGGCATCGAGACGGAGTACGGGATCTCCGTCCCCGGTCACCCGAACGCCAATGCCATGCTCACCTCGTCCCAGATCGTCAACGCCTACGCGGCGGCGATGCACCGGGCGCGCCGCGCCCGCTGGGACTTCGAGGAGGAGAATCCGCTGCGGGACGCCCGCGGCTTCGACCTCGCCCGCGAGACCGCGGACTCCAGCCAGCTCACCGACGAGGACATCGGCCTGGCCAATGTGATCCTCACCAACGGTGCGCGGCTCTACGTGGACCATGCCCACCCCGAGTACAGCGCCCCCGAGGTCACCAATCCGCGTGACGCCGTGCTCTGGGACAAGGCGGGTGAGCGCGTCATGGCCGAGGCCGCCGAGCGCGCCGCCCAGCTCCCGGGAGCCCAGCCCATCCATCTGTACAAGAACAACACCGACAACAAGGGCGCGTCCTACGGCACGCACGAGAACTACCTGATGAAGCGGGAGACCCCGTTCTCGGACATCGTGCGCCACCTCACGCCCTTCTTCGTCTCGCGCCAGGTCGTCACGGGCGCGGGCCGGGTCGGCATCGGCCAGGACGGCCATGAGCACGGCTTCCAGCTGAGCCAGCGCGCCGACTACTTCGAGGTGGAGGTCGGCCTGGAGACCACCCTGAAGCGGCCCATCATCAACACCCGCGACGAGCCGCACGCCGACGCGGAGAAGTACCGCCGGCTGCATGTGATCATCGGTGACGCCAACCTCTCGGAGATCTCGACCTTCCTCAAACTGGGCACCACCTCCCTGGTGCTGTCCATGATCGAGGACGGCTTCATCGCCGTGGACCTGGCCGTCGACCAGCCCGTACGGACCCTGCACCAGGTCTCGCACGACCCGACGCTGCGCCGTCCGGTCACGCTCCGCAACGGTCGGACACTCACCGCCGTCCAGCTCCAGATGGAGTACTTCGAGCTGGCCCGCAAGTACGTCGAGGACCGTTACGGCGCGGACGCGGACGAACAGACCAAGGACGTGCTCACCCGTTGGGAGGACGTGCTGAACCGCCTGGAGCGCGATCCCATGAGCCTGTCGGGGGAGCTGGACTGGGTCGCCAAGCGGGAGCTGCTGGAGGGCTACCGGCGCCGGGACGGCCTGGACTGGGACGCGGCCCGGCTGCACCTGGTGGACCTCCAGTACGCCGACGTACGCCCCGAGAAGGGCCTCTACAACCGTCTGGCGGCCCGCGGGAAGATGAAGCGCCTCCTGGACGAGAGCGCGGTCCAGCGGGCCCGGACGAGCCCGCCGGAGGACACACGCGCGTACTTCCGGGGCCGCTGCCTGGAACAGTACGCGGACGACGTGGCCGCCGCCTCCTGGGACTCGGTGATCTTCGACCTCCCCGGTCGTGACTCCCTGCAACGCGTCCCCACGCTGGAACCGCTGCGCGGCACGCGCAACCACGTCAAGGAGCTCCTGGACCGCTGTCGTACGGCGGAGGAGCTGGTGCGCGTGCTGTCCGGGGGCTGAAACGGGACCGATCAGGGAATCATCGAGGTGGCTCCCGGACGTTGAGGTAACAGCAGGGCCGATGTCGGACCCCGGTTGTAGGGTCTGATCTTGTACGTCCAACCGAGCGGGGTGAGGGATATGGCGACCAAGGACACCGGCGGCGGACAGCAGAAGTCGACACGCTCCACCGAGGAGGTCGAGGAGACCGCGCAGGACGCGCAGGCCTCCGAGGACCTCAAGGAGCGACAGGAGAAGCTGTCGGACGACGTGGACTCCGTCCTGGACGAGATCGACGACGTCCTCGAGGAGAACGCGGAGGACTTCGTGCGGTCTTTCGTACAGAAGGGCGGCCAGTAGGACCGGCGCGCTCCGTCCCGCGCCCCCTCCGAGGGGGCGCGGGACGGATGACTTTCACGGCCCCGGGTAAGGTCCGTGCAGAATTCCAAGATCTGTCTGGTGGAAGGAAACGTGTGGAAGCCAACACTCGTAGCACAGGGCGTCTGCCGGCTGCCTTCCTGACGCCCGGCTCCTCGTCGTTCATGGACTTCCTGGCCGAGCACTCGCCGGAACTGCTCCCGGGGAAGCGGCCCTTGCCGCCGGTGCAGGGTGCGGTGGAGATTCCGCACGGCACCACGATCGTCGCCGCGACCTTCCCCGGCGGCGTGGTGCTGGCCGGTGACCGACGGGCGACGATGGGCAACGTCATCGCGCAGCGCGACATCGAGAAGGTCTTCCCGGCCGACGAGTACTCCGCGGTGGGTATCGCCGGAACGGCCGGCCTCGCCGTCGAGATGGTCAAGCTCTTCCAGCTGGAGCTGGAGCACTTCGAGAAGGTGGAGGGCGCTCAACTCTCCCTGGAGGGCAAGGCGAACCGGCTGTCCACGATGATCCGGGGCAATCTGGGAATGGCCCTGCAGGGCCTCGCCGTCGTGCCCCTCTTCGCGGGCTGGGACGTGGACCGTGAGAAGGGCCGGATCTTCTCCTACGACGTCACCGGCGGGCGCTCGGAGGAGCGCGGTTTCGCGGCCACCGGCTCGGGCTCCGTGTTCGCCCGCGGTGCCCTGAAGAAGCTCTACCGCGAGGACCTCACCGAAGGCCAGGCCAGCACCCTGGTCGTGCAGGCCCTGTACGACGCCGCCGACGACGACTCGGCCACCGGCGGCCCGGACCTGGCCCGCCGTATCTATCCGATCGTCACGGTCATCAACGACGAGGGCTTCCGCAAGCTCACGGAGGCCGAGTCCTCCGAGATCGCCCGTTCGATCCACGAGCGCCGGCTCGAGGAGCCGGACGGCCCGCGGGCCGCGCTGCTCTGAGGGCGGCGGACGAAGCGGAATACCCCCCCCAGCCACCTCCCCCAGCTACCGCTGGGGGTGCCCCCAGGAGGCGCCCCCCAGCCACTGACAGAAAGGGACGGATAGCCGGTGTCGACGCCGTTCTATGTCTCACCCCAGCAGGCCATGGCGGACCGGGCCGAGTACGCCCGCAAGGGCATCGCACGCGGCCGCAGCGTGGTCGTCCTGCAGTACGACGACGGCATCCTGTTCGTCGCCGAGAACCCGTCCCGGGCGCTGCACAAGGTCAGCGAGATCTACGACCGGATCGCCTTCGCCGCGGTCGGGAAGTACAACGAGTTCGAGAACCTGCGCATCGGCGGTGTGCGGTACGCCGACCTTCGCGGTTACACCTATGACCGCAACGATGTGACGGCCCGTGGCCTCGCCAACGTCTATGCGCAGACGCTGGGCACCATCTTCTCCAGCGCCGGCGAGAAGCCGTACGAGGTCGAGCTGATCGTCGCGGAGGTGGGCCCCGGCCCCGAGGACGACCAGATCTACCGGCTGCCGCACGACGGCTCGATCGTCGATGAGCACGGCTCGGTCGCGGTCGGCGGGAACTCCGACCAGATCGGCAGCTATCTCGACCAGCGGCACCGCGACGGGATGACCCTCGCGGAGGCGCTCAAGCTGGCCGTGGACTCCCTGGCCAGGGACAACAACGGCGGAGAGCGCAGCCTCGCCGCCGAGCAGCTGGAGGTCGCGGTCCTGGACCGCAACCGGCCGCAGAAGCGGAAGTTCAAGCGGCTGCTGGGGCGTCAGCTCTCCCGGCTGCTGGAGCCGGAGGGCGGCTCGTCGACGGGCTCGGCGGCCGTCGAGGATGTGAAGCTCCCGGAGGAGTCGGGCCCGGACGCGGAGTCCGGTTCCGCCTCCGGCTCGGAGGAATCGGAGGAGTAGGACCGGCAGCTCGGACGTGTGTTCCGCGCCCCCGGACGGCACCCGCCGTCCGGGGGTGCGGCCGGTTCCGGGAGCAGCAGCCGGCGGCCGGGGGGAACGTTGCCGGGAGCGGGGGCCCTCCGGGCGTAACCGGGGAGGTACCACCCGCCGGGCAGGACCGGCCTCAGTGCCCGGGTGGTGGCCGGCCGGGCGGGACTGGGGTTTCGGGACGGGGTGGTGCTCTGCGCCGGGCAGGGCCGCAAGC
>NZ_JBQQBW010000187.1:0-7110 GCF_052245415.1 Streptomyces sp. 8N706
ACGGCCCGCGTGCAGCCGCGGGGGGGCGTTAAGCCAGGGGAAGTGACCACCGCCCGGCTGGACGGTCGGTCCGGCGTGGGGAAGCGGGAACCATACGCACCCCGCCCCGCGCCCCCGCGGCTTCGCGCGGCCCACGCTGGACGGCCGGGATCGGCGTGAGGATGATGGCGGGGGTACGGGATGTGACGGTATGAGGTAGCCCGGCACAGCTCCTCGCCACAGAAGAGCCGGGCGTCGACAGCCGAGGGAGAGCGACAGTGACCGAGCGCAAGCCGCCCGGCATCAGCTTCGAGTCATGGGCGGACCGGCAGATCCGGGAGGCGGAGGAGCGGGGTGAGTTCGCCGATCTGCCCGGGTTCGGCAAGCCCCTCCCCGGCCTCGACAGGCCCTATGACGCCATGTGGTGGGTCAAGGAGAAGATGCGCCGCGAGAATCTGTCGTTTCTGCCGCCGACGCTCGTGCTGCGCAAGGAGGCGGAGGACGCGCTCGCGGCGGCGGCACAGGCCACGTCCGAGCGTGAGGTGCGGCGGATCGTGACGGAGATCAACGAGAAGATCGACGAGGCGATCAGGAGACCGCCTGCCGGTCCCCCGCTGAACGTGGAGCGCTTCGACGCGGAGCGCATCGTGCGCGAGTGGCGCGAGCAGCACGCGGGTTGACGGACAGCCGGGCAGGACCCGTAAGCCTCGCCGGCCACAGACGGTCGTCTGCGGCGGCCTTCGTTGCTACGACGAACGCCGCGATCCTTCGTTGCCTACGACGAACGCCGCGAGCCTTCGTCGCAGGCGACGACCACGTGGTGCCATGAGTGGCACCGGGAGCTGTCCAAGCGTCATCCCCGAGTCCCCCTCCGCCCCTTCGGGTGGCCTGTTCCCGAACTCCGCCGACGGGCGTCGCCGTACGGCAGTCTGGGCAGGCCGAGAGCGTATGAGGAGCCACAAGGGAGATGACATCGTGACGGACGGCTACCTTCCCCGGGACGAGTACATCGCGACTCTCCCGAAGGCCACCGCCTATGCCGGTATGTACTTCACGGACGCGGACGAGCGGCCGGTCATGCTGAAGTCGGTCTACGGGACGAAGGCCTGGCAGTTCCCCGGCGGAAACATGGATCCCGGCGAGAGCCCGTGGGAAACGGCCGTGCGGGAGACCCGGGAAGAGACCGGGCTCATCATTTCGGGAACGCGTCCCCTGCTGCTCGCTCACTTTCTGCCGCCCGAAGACCGCTGGCCGTTCAACAAGTTCGGATTCATCTTCGACGGGGGCACGCTCACCGAGGGCGATCTCGCAGGGATCGTTCTCGACCCGACGGAGCACTGCGACTGGAGCGTACGCACCATGGCGGAGTGGGAGCGGACCACGACGGCACCCACGTTCGCCCGGCTCGTCGCCGTGCATGCCGCCCGTACAGCGGGCACGGCGAGATATATGGAGCAGAGCAATGTCTGAGGCGAGCCGGGCAGGGGCCCCTCGCGAGCCGTGGGACAAGGACTGAGGAAGCCGGGCGGGGAAGAGGAGCCGGTGGGCAGGGATCGAGGGAGCCGGGCAGGGGTCCAGGCGCCGGTCGGGGGCATAGGTGCCGGGGACAAAGGATCGAGGGAGCCGGGTCCGGGGGCCGGGACCGACGCCGAGAACAGCGCTGCCGGTTACTCGCGCGGAAAGATGACGTTCATCTAAGGTGAGGGCCGATCGGCCCGTTCACCTGCGGATGTCAGAGACAATCCGGACTCTTTCTGCCGATCCAAGGATGTCCTGCGATCCAGGGCAGACTTGCGACAGCAGGGCGACGTGTGTCGGCAACCCCGCCGGACGTCGGCTTCGCACGAGTCTGCCGGTCGCGTCCTGCCATCCGGGACTCGACGGCGGCAGCTCTTCCCTCCCGTTTCACCTATCCGGCGAAGGCACCGCAGAGATGGCACGAGTCCCCCGACAGAAAACCCGACCGGAGAGCCACCCCGTCGACGAGGTGCTTCCCCTTCCCAAGCTCTCCCTCTATGGCTTCCAGCACATCCTCGCGTTCTACGCGGGTGCCGTGATCGTCCCGATCCTCCTCGGAAACGCCCTGGGCCTTTCCCGTGAGGAACTGGTCTATCTGATCAACGCGGACCTGCTCACCTGCGGTATCGCCACCATCATCCAGGCCCTCGGCATCTGGAGAATCGGCGCCAGGCTGCCCCTCGTGCAGGGCGTCACGTTCACGGCCGTCTCTCCCATGATCGCCATAGGCATCGGGGCGGGCGGCGGCACCGCCGGGCTCCTGGTGGTCTACGGTGCCGTGATCACGGCGGGCATCGCCACCTATCTCTTCGCGCCGTTCTTCGGCAAGCTCGCGAAGTTCTTCCCGCCCGTCGTCATCGGCACGATCCTCACCATCATCGGCCTCACCCTGATCCCCGTCGGCCTTCAGGACGCGGCAGGCGGGGCGCAGTTGATCGGCGAGCCCGCGTACGGGGCTCCGAAAAACCTCGCCTACGCGTTCGGCACCCTGCTCTTCATCCTGGTGGTGGTCCGGATCGGCAAGCCGTTCCTGAGCAGTGTCGCCGTGCTGATCGGTCTGTTCTGCGGCACCGGGGTCGCCTGGATCCTCGGGGACGCGCACTTCGGCTCGGTGGCGGACGCCGACTGGTTCGGTGTCAGCTCGCCCTTCCACTACGGCATGCCGAAGTTCGAGCTGTTCCCGATCCTCGCCATGTGCGTGGTCATGCTGATCACCATGGTGGAGACCACCGGGGACGTCTACGCCATCGGTGAGATCACGAACAAGGAGGTCGACGGCGAAACGGTGTCCCGGGCCCTGCGCGCCGATGGCGTCGCCACCGTCCTCGGCGGCGTCCTCAACTCCTTCCCCTACGTGGCGTTCGCCGAGAACATCGGCCTGGTCCGGATGACGAAGGTGATGAGCCGTTTCGTGGTCGTCGCAGCGGGGGCGTTCATGATCATTCTGGGGCTGCTGCCGAAGGCGGGCAGCCTCGTCGCGGCGATCCCGCACCCGGTGCTGGGAGGCGCGGCCATCGCGATGTTCGGCATGGTCGCGACGGTCGGTATCCAGATCCTGGGGAAGGTCGATCTGCGTGCGGAGCGCAACGCTCTGATCCTGGCGGTCAGCCTGGGCGCCGCTCTGCTGCCCACGACGGTCGCCCCGTTCTTCGACCGAATGTCGGACGACGTCCAGGCGGTCCTCGACAGCGGGATCACCCTGGGCGGGCTCACCGCCATCGTGCTGAATCTCTTCTTCAACGTCTTCACGCGCCGCAGGCCGATGGAGATCGACTGGGACGAGATCGAGGAGAGCGGTCCTGCGGACCCACAGATCGGCACCGCGCCGCGCTGAATCCGCCCCATACGCGGGCGGGGGCCGCTGGGGAAGGCCGGGGCGGCCGGGCCGGTGGTGGACCGGGCCGGGGCCGGGGCTGGGGAGTACCGGGCCGGGGAGGGGCCGTCCCTCTCCGGCCCGCAGCCGCCGTACGAGCGGCCGGTGCCGTGTCCGTAACCGGTGTACGAGCACGCTCGGCCCCGGCCCACAGCGCCGTACGAGCAAGCCGAGCGCCTGTCCGCGGCCGTCGTACGAGCGCCGGTGCCGTGACCCGCGGCCGGCGTGCGACGTCCGGTTCAGGGGAGTACGGCGTTGAACGGTGGTGCCTCGCCCGCCTCGCCGATCAGCTCCCAGAAGTGGTCCACCAGCCGCCGTAGATAGGCGGACCGCTCGGCCGCGATCTCCTTCAGCCGGGAATCGTCGTTACGGGCGACGACATGTCCCATATAGCGCTTGGCGAATTCCGCGAACTCCGCATGCATCGTCCGCAGTGCGCCGCTCACCCGTGTCTCGTTGACGGTGACCAGCTGCGCCACCGGTGTGACATGAGATTTCCAGCGGCCCTCGATGGCGGACCGGAGATGGTCGGCCAACTCCTCGACGTGGCCCAGGATTCCGACGAGTTGACGCAAGGACAGTCCCAGGGCGTCCACGAGGGCTTTGGTCTGCCGGTAGTCGCCGTCCCAGCGCTGGGTCTCCTCCGCGGCCCGGTAGTCGGTCACCGACATGCCGATACGGTGCGCCAGCCGCTCCGCGCTCAGCTGTCGGGCCAGCCGGTGCTCGGCCAGCGACCGCGGCTCGATGCCCATCAGCACGGTCGGCGGACACCAGAGCACATCGGCCAGCGCGAAGAGCTGGGGCTCGGTGGGCACATGGGTGCCTTGTTCCCAGGCATCCACAAGCTCGGGGTGGACGGGGGCGCCGCAGATCGCCATGGACTGCGCGACGTGAACCTCCGTCAGACCCATCCGCATGCGGGCGGATCGGGCCTCTGTGGGGGAGAAGGGGGCTCTGTGCACGTACGGGACACCTCGCTGCACCCGTCGGACATAGGGGCGCTTGGGGGACGGCGGCTGGAGGAACATCCAGGAGCGGGCAGATTAACAGATGGTCCATTGGTACGAAGGCCCTGCTTCCCTTCGATCCCAAGGCGGTTAAGGCGGTTTTCAAATACCCACCGGTATCGCTCGTTGACTCGCGTACTGTGCAAATCCGATTCGCCGGTGCGGACCGGATCATCAGCCCCTAACCGCACCCTTGTTGAGGAGTCTCCTTTGCGTATACGCACCGCCGTGCCCGCTGCCCTCGCCGCCGCCGTTCTGCTGGGCACGGGCGCCACCGCCACCGCCGCCACCACCGCGGCGAGCCACCAGAGCGGTCTGCACCTCGGCTTCATCCAGTACAACTCGCCCGGCAGCGACGACCGGTCCAACAGATCCCTGAACGCGGAGTGGGTGAACATCCACAACAACACCGGCAGCTCGATCCAGCTCAGGGGCTACGTGCTGAAGGACGACACCGGCTACCGCTACACCTTCCCGTCGTACCGGATCGGCGCGGGCAAGACCGTCAAGGTCCACACCGGCAAGGGGTCACAGAGCGCCGGTCATGTGTACTGGGGCCGCGGGGCGTACGTATGGAACAACACCTCGGACAAGGCGCGGCTGTACAAGCCGAACGGTGACCTGAGGGACTCCTGCGCCTGGACCACGCGCGACAACGGCACCAAGCAGTGCCACTGATCCTGTGATGCGGACGGCCCCCACCGCTCTCCCGGCGGCCGGGGCCTTTCCCGTCGTACGGCCCCGCGCCGTGTGGTCCGACCCCGTCGGTGGTGCCGGTCGCATCCCGTGGTCCGGCACGGGGCCGGTACGAGCCG
Organism: Streptomyces sp. 8N706; assembly: GCF_052245415.1. Taxonomy (NCBI): domain Bacteria; kingdom Bacillati; phylum Actinomycetota; class Actinomycetes; order Kitasatosporales; family Streptomycetaceae; genus Streptomyces; species Streptomyces sp. 8N706. The sequence continues at coordinate 5,193 of NZ_JBQQBW010000187.1, forward strand.
GTGGTCTGTACGGGCCCAGATCCGGTGGGTGGGTCGGTGGGTCCCATGGGTCGTACCGAGCCCGCCCGTGGCCGTGCCGGGCGGGCGGCCGGGCTTCGGCAGCGGCCGCCGGCGTTATGCCGTAGGCCTCGGCCAGTGGTCCAGATCCCCGCCGCGCCACTCGATGAGCGTCGGGTCGTCGAGGGCGACTTCCGACGGATCGAGTCCGGCCTCGCGCAGGAATTCGCATACGTCCCCACGGCCGTGGGCGAGACCCACGATCTGCCCGCGCACGGTGATGCGGCGCCCGCCGGACGGAGAGGGCGGGTGCACGATCACGGGCGGGTGCTCGGCCATACGTCCAGGGTGCTGTGCGCGGCGCGCGAGCGCATCCCGGTCGTGCGCCCCGATCCTGCGGGACGGAACACGGGACGGTTGCCGAGGGTCGTGTCCGCTCCCGGCCGGGTTCCGCCGGCGCTGTTGTTGAACGGTGCCGTCCGCTGTTGAACGGTGCCGTCCGTTCCCGGCCGCGGTGTCTCAGATGCCGTCGGTGGCCGGTTCCGTAGGCTCCCGGGCCGGACCCGCCCGCCGTAGGCTGCCCACATGATCGATGCTGTGGCATTCGATGTCGGGGAAACCATCGTCCGCGACGACCGGTACTGGGCGTCCTGGGCCGACTGGCTCGGGATTCCCCGTCACACCCTCGCCGCTCTCGTCGGTGCCGTCGTCGCGCAGGGGCGGGACAGCGCCGATGCCATCCGATTGGCGAAACCCGGCGCCGATGTCGCCGCCGAGTACCGGGCGCGGGAGGCCGCCGGTCGCGGGGAGCAGCTCGAGGAGAGCGACCTGTACCCCGATGTACGTCCCGCACTGGCCGAGCTTCGGCAGGCCGGGATCCGGGTGGTCATCGCCGGGAACCAGAGTGCGCGGGCCGGCGAGCTGCTGCGGGCGCTCGACCTTCCGGCCGACGAGATCGCCACGTCGGGGGAGTGGGGCGCGGCCAAGCCCGAGCGTGCCTTCTTCGACCGGGTGGTCGGGCTCGCGCGGACGGATCCGCAGCGGGTCGTGTACGTCGGTGACCACCCCGCCAACGACGTCGCCCCCGCGAAAGCCGCCGGGCTGCGGGTCGCGCATATCCGCCGCGGTCCCTGGGGCCATCTGTGGGCCGACAGTCCCGGCGTCGAGGCGGCGGACTGGTCCATCGGCTCCCTCGCCGAACTCCCGACGCTCCTTTCCCGCTGAGTCGCCGCTGAGCCGCGTCCGACACCTGGCGCCGTTCCCCGCCAGGCGGGTCTCTTTCCATGGACTGCGTCCGGGTCCGCCTTCAGTGGTTTCAGGGCCGGGCCCTCCGGGGCGGGGCTCTGGAACGGATATGTACGGGTCTGGCGGCCCACAGATACCCGGAAGTTTCGAGCACCCCCACCCCTACGACCCCGCGCGCTCCCGCCTCGCCGCGTACGGCCGTACACCAGAAGGGTCTGCTCGGGCCGGCCAGGCCGGAAGCCGCGGGGGAGGGTTACTCGATGCTCCGTCAACGCAGCAGGGGGTCCCGCTGACCGAAGCCCGGTGGGTGCGTGGGGGGTGACGGGGACGGAAGCAGTTCGGGCGGCACACCGTGGGTAGCCGGGAGGCGTCGGACGGGCGCGGTGTCGCACGGCTTGGCGGGAGGTGCCGGACGGGCGCGGCGGAGGTTGCGGATGGCTCGGGCCGCGACGGCTGACTCGGGCCCGCGACGGCGCTCTTCGGCCGTACGCACGATTCACACGGGGTGCGAACCGCTCACGTAGGAAGAGCCACGCACACACCCTGCCGCATCCCGGGTCCCGCGCGGTTGACTCTGAGCCTGGGCCGCCTCTCCCGCTCCGCGGCCCCGCCCCGCCCCCGTCGCATCCCCCTCCCACCCCGCGCGGCGAGGGGCGGGGTCCGCCGGACGGAGGCG
>NZ_JBQQBW010000188.1:0-6784 GCF_052245415.1 Streptomyces sp. 8N706
CCCGACGGCATCCCAGCCCCAACGCCGGACCGGTCGAGTCCGCTTTCGCGGGTGCGCTCGGCGTCCGCCTGGGCGGCACCCTGGCGTACGCGGGCCGCACCGAACACCGGCCCGTCCTCGGCGGTGAGAACCGGCCCGTGGCCGTACGGGACATCGAACGCGCGGTGCGGCTGTCGCGGCGGGTGAACCTGCTCGCGCTCGCGGCCTGCGTCGGCGGGCGGCTCCTGTGGAGCGCGCTGCGCCCCGGCGACCGGGCGGGGACCGTGAAGCCGGCCTCCCCGCAATCCCGTTCGGCCCTGCGCGCCGCTGCGCCGGGCGCGGTCGCCGCCCTCGGGCGACGTGCGGCAGGAGCCCCGGGCGGTGGCACGCGGATCCGCCGCCGGACCAGCGGCGGCGTGACCGGTGGGCGGCTTCCGGCCGCCGGAAGGGGGAACGTATGAACGGACCGCACAACGGACGCGGCGGTGGCGGACTGCTGGTCGCGGGGACCACCTCGGACGCCGGGAAGAGTGTCGTCACAGCGGGGATCTGCCGGTGGCTCGCCCGCAAGGGCGTCTCCGTCGCGCCGTTCAAGGCGCAGAACATGTCGCTGAATTCGTTCGTGACCCGGGACGGCGCGGAGATCGGGCGTGCCCAGGCCATGCAGGCCGCGGCGGCGCGGGTGGAGCCGACCGCCCTGATGAACCCCGTGCTGCTCAAGCCGGGCGGCGACCGCAGCAGCCAGGTCGTGCTGCTGGGCAAGCCGGTCGGGGAGATGACCGCGCGCGGGTACTTCGGGCGCCCCGGGCCCGCGGAAGGGTCCGTACCGACGCCGGATTCGCCCGGGGAGAGGCTGTACGGCGGGGGGCGGGAGGAACTGCTCGGGACCGTGGTGGCGTGCCTGGAGGAGCTGCGGGGCACGTATGACGCGGTGATCTGTGAGGGGGCGGGAAGTCCGGCCGAGATCAATCTGCGGCGTACGGACATCGTGAACATGGGGCTGGCGCGCGCCGCGCGGCTGCCGGTCGTCGTGGTCGGGGACATCGACCGGGGCGGTGTCTTCGCCTCCTTCTTCGGTACGACCGCACTGCTGGGCCGGGAGGACCAGCCGCTCGTCGCCGGATATCTGGTCAACAAGTTCCGCGGCGATGTGTCGCTGCTGGAACCCGGCCTGGAGATGCTGCGCGGGCTGACGGGGCGGGCGACGTTCGGCGTCCTGCCGTACGCCCACGGGCTGGGCATCGACGAGGAGGACGGGCTGCGCGTGTCGTTGCGCGGGGCGGTGCGCGAGTCGGTCGTCGCCCCGCCGTACGGCGAGGATGTGCTGCGGATCGCCGTCGCCGCCGTACCGCTGATGTCCAACTTCACCGACGTGGACGCGCTCGCCGCCGAACCGGGCGTGGTGGTGCGCTTCGTGGACCGGCCCGAGGAGCTGGCCGACGCGGACCTCGTCGTGCTCCCGGGGACGCGCGGAACCGTACGGGCGCTGGCGTGGCTGCGGGAGCGCGGTATCGCGGACGCGGTCGCGCGCCGGGCGGCCGAGGGGCGGCCCGTCCTCGGCATCTGCGGCGGCTTTCAGATGCTGGGCGAGCACATCGAGGACGAGGTCGAGTCACGGGCAGGCGCGGTCGACGGGCTCGGACTGCTGCCCGTACGCGTCCGGTTCGCCGCCGGGAAGACCCTGGCGCGACCGGTCGGCCGCGCGCTCGGGGAGCGCGTGGAGGGCTATGAGATCCACCATGGCGTGGCCGAGGTGGCCGGCTCCGCCGAGCCCTTCTTCTCCGACGCGCTCGGACATGCTCTCGACGGCTGCCGGAAGGGGGCCGTCCGGGGCACGCACTGGCACGGCTCGCTGGAGAGCGACGGCTTCCGCCGGGCGTTCCTGCGGCAGGTCGCGGCCGAGGCGGGCCGCCGTTTCGTCCCCGCGCCGGACACATGTTTCGCCTCGCTCCGCGAGGAGCAGTTGGACCGGCTCGGCGACCTCATCGAGGAGCACGCCGATACGGATGCGCTCATGCAATTGATCGAGTCCGGCGCACCGTCCGGGCTCCCCTTCGTTCCTCCGGGGGCTCCATGACCGTCCTGCTGATGTCGACCGCCGACACCGATCTGCTCGCGGCCCGCGCCTCCGGCGCGCCGTACCGGATCGCCAACCCCTCCCGGGTCGATGCCGAGACCCACCTGCCCGAGTTGCTGGACGGCGCGGAGATCGCGGTCGTACGGCTGCTCGGCGGCAAGCGGGCCTGGGAGGACGGGCTCGCCGCGCTGCGGGCGTCCGGCGTTCCGACCGTGCTGCTGGGTGGCGAGTCCGTGCCGGACGCGGAGCTGATGGCCGAGTCGACGGCACCGGCGGGTGTGGTCGCCGAGGCACTGCGCTATCTGGTCGAGGGCGGCCCGGCGAACCTCGCCGAGCTGGCCCGCTTCCTCAGTGACACCGTGCTGATGAGCGGTGAAGGCTTCGAGCCGCCGCAGGAGATGCCGGCGTACGGGGTGCACGGGCAGCGTGCGCACGATCCGGCGCGCCCCACCGTCGGTGTTCTCTTCTACCGGGCGCACCAGCTGTCGGGGAACACCGCGTTCGTGGATGTGCTCTGTGATGCCGTGGAGGCGCGGGGCGCCAACGCGCTGCCGGTGTACTGCGGTTCGCTGCGTGAGGCCGAGCCGGGGCTGTACGAGCTGCTGGGCCGGGCGGACGCGCTGGTCGCGACCGTGCTGGCCGCCGGAGGCACGCGCGCGAGCGACGCGTCCGCCGGGGGCGACGAGGAGGCCTGGGACGTCGGCGCGCTGGCCGAGCTGGACGTGCCCGTACTCCAGGGACTGTGTCTGACCACCTCGCGGGCGGCATGGGAGGAGTCGGACGCGGCGCTGTCTCCCATGGACGCGGCCATGCAGGTGGCGATCCCCGAGTTCGACGGCCGGCTGATCACCGTGCCGTTCTCCTTCAAGGAGACGGGCGAGGGCGATGTGCCGGTGTATGTCGCCGACCCCGAGCGGGCGGCGCGGGTGGCCGGGATCGCCGTACGGCATGCGCGGCTGCGCCACAGGCCGAACGCCGGGAAGAAGCTCGCGGTGGTCTTCACCGCCTACCCGACCAAGCACTCCCGGGTCGGCAACGCGGTGGGCCTGGACACCCCCGCGTCGGCGGTGCGGCTGCTCGACGCCCTGCGGAACGCCGGTTACGGGGTCGAGGGATACCCGGACAACGGCGATGAACTGATCCATCGGCTGATCGCGGCGGGCGGCCATGACGTGGAGTGGCTCACGGAGGAGCAGCTCGCCACCGCCCCCGCGCGCGTGCCGCTGGCGGACTACCAGGAGTGGTTCGCGCAGCTGGAGCCCGAGCTGCACGACAGCATGCTGGAGCACTGGGGGGAGCCGCCGGGGTCGCTCTACGTCGACGGGGACGAGATCGTGCTCGCTTCGCTGCGGTTCGGCAATGTCGTGGTGATGATCCAGCCGCCGCGCGGCTTCGGTGAGAACCCGATCGCGATCTACCACGACCCCGACATGCCGCCCTCGCACCACTACATGGCGGCCTACCGCTGGCTGGAGAACACCTTCCAGGCGGATGCCATCGTCCACATGGGCAAGCACGGCACCATGGAGTGGCTGCCGGGCAAGGGCCTGGGCCTCTCGGCGTCCTGCGGCCCTGACGCCGTCCTCGGCGACCTCCCGCTCGTCTACCCCTTCATCGTCAACGACCCGGGCGAGGGCACCCAGGCCAAGCGCCGCGGGCACGCCACGGTGGTCGACCATCTGGTGCCGCCGATGGCGCGCGCCGACACCTACGGCGATCTGGCCAAGCTGGAGCAGCTGCTCGACGAGTACGCGCTCGTCAGCGATCTCGACCCGGCCAAGGCCCCGGCCGTACGGGCGCAGATCTGGACGCTGGTGAAGGCCGCCGAGCTCCACCACGACTTGCACGTCTCGGAGCAGCCGGACGACGACGAGTTCGATGAGTTCGTCATGCACATCGACGGCTATCTGTGCGAGATCAAGGACGTCCAGATCCGCGACGGTCTGCACATCCTGGGCGGTGGGCCGGTCGAGGAGGCCCGCGTCAACCTGGTGCTGGCCGTGCTGCGCGCCTCGCAGGTGTGGGGCGGCACGGCAGATGCACTGCCGGGTCTGCGGGCGGCGCTCGCCGGGCTGTTCGGGCTGGTGGAGAAGGAGCTCCTCGCGGAGCCCGGCGCACCCGTGAAGGTACCGGCCGAGCTGTCGGAGCTGGTGGACGGTCCTGCGCGTACGGGTGCGGACGCCATCGATCTGCTGGAGCAGCTGTGCCGTCGTCTCGCCGAGGGCATGGAAGCGCGTGGATGGGTGGCTTCCGCCGCATCGGAGCTGGTGTCCGAGGTGCTGGGGGGCCATGAGCTGCCCGATGCCGTGGCCGTACTGGAGTTCGCCTGCCAGGAGGTCGTACCCCGGCTGGCCCGGACGACCGACGAGATCGGTAACGTCCTGCATGCGCTGGACGGCGGCTACGTCCCGGCCGGGCCGTCCGGCTCGCCGACCCGTGGGCTGGTCAACGTGCTGCCGACGGGCCGCAACTTCTACTCGGTCGACCCCAAGGCCATTCCGTCGCGGCTCTCCTGGGAGGTCGGCCAGTCGCTGGCGGACTCGCTCATCGCCCGCTATCTGGCCGACACGGGCGCGTATCCGAAGTCCGTGGGCCTGACGGTGTGGGGCACCTCGGCGATGCGGACGCAGGGCGACGACATCGCGGAGATCCTGGCCCTGCTGGGCTGCCGTCCGGTCTGGGACGACGCCTCACGGCGGGTGACCGGCTTCGAGATCGTGCCCCTGGAGGAGCTGGGCCGGCCGCGGGTGGATGTCACCGTCCGGATCTCCGGGTTCTTCCGTGACGCCTTCCCGCATGTGGTCGGGCTGATCGACGACGCGGTGCGGGCCGTGGCCGAGCTGGACGAGCCGGCGGAGGCCAACTACGTACGGGCGCACGCCGACGAGGACACCGCCGAGCACGGCGACCGGCGCCGCGCGACGGCCCGTATCTTCGGCTCCAAGCCGGGTGCGTACGGCGCGGGGCTGCTGCCGCTGATCGACGCCCGGAACTGGCGTTCGGACGCGGACCTGGCCGAGGTGTACGCGGTCTGGGGCGGCTACGCGTACGGGCGTGGGCTGGACGGCCGGGCGGCGCGCGGCGACATGGAGACGGCCTTCCGCCGTATCCAGATCGCCGCCAAGAACGTCGACACCCGCGAGCACGATCTCGTCGACGCCGACGACTACTTCCAGTACCACGGCGGCATGGTCGCCATGGTCCGGCACCTCACCGGCGGCTCCCCGGAGGCGTACGTCGGCGACAGCGCGGTGCCCGACCAGGTGAAGACGCGGACCCTGGGCGAGGAGACGCACCGTGTCTTCCGTGCCCGGGTCGTCAACCCGCGCTGGATGGCGGCGATGCGCCGGCACGGGTACAAGGGCGCCTTCGAGATGGCCGCGACCGTCGACTACTTGTTCGGCTACGACGCAACGGCCGGTGTGGTGGACGACTGGATGTACGAGAAATTGTCGTCGGAGTACGTCTTCGACCCGGAGAACCGGCAGTTCATGGAGGCTTCCAACCCCTGGGCCCTGCGCGGCATCACGGAACGGCTGCTGGAGGCGGCGGACCGGGGCCTGTGGACGGAGCCGGACCCGGAGACCCTGGAGCAGCTCCGTGCGACCTATCTGCAGCTCGAGGGCGACCTGGAGGGCGACGCGTGACGACCACGAGTTCGACGAGTTCCACGAGTTCCACGGTCACGTCGGCCAGGGCTTCGGACTCCGCGGCTTCCGGGGCTTCCCGGGCCGCGGGGGCCTCCTCGGTGCCGAACTACCCCTTCACCGCGATCGTCGGCATGGAGGACCTGCGGCTGGGGCTGCTGCTCAACGCGGTCTCCCCGGCCGTCGGCGGTGTGCTGGTGCGGGGCGAGAAGGGCACGGCCAAGTCGACGGCCGTCCGCGCGCTGGCGGCGCTGATGCCCGCCGTGGACGTCGTGCACGGCTGTCGCTTCTCCTGTGATCCGGCCGCGCCCGACGCGTCGTGCCCGGACGGGCCGCACGAGACCGGTACGGGCGTCTCCCGTCCCGCCCGGATGGTCGAACTGCCCGTCGGCGCCTCGGAGGACCGCCTCGTCGGCGCCCTGGACATCGAGCGGGCGCTGTCGGAAGGCAAAAAGGCGTTCGAACCGGGCCTGTTGGCGGACGCCCACCGCGGCGTGCTGTACGTCGACGAGGTCAACCTCCTCCACGACCACCTGGTGGACCTGCTGCTGGATGCCGCGGCGATGGGCGCCTCGTACGTGGAGCGCGAGGGCGTCTCGGTGCGGCACGCGGCCCGCTTCCTTCTCGTCGGCACGATGAACCCGGAGGAGGGCGAGCTGCGCCCGCAGCTCCTCGACCGGTTCGGGCTGACGGTGGAGGTCGCGGCCTCGCGGGAGCCGGAGCAGCGGGTGGATGTCGTACGGCGCCGGCTCGCCTACGACGAGGATCCGGCGGCCTTCGCGGAGCGCTGGGCGGCCGAGGAGCAGGCCCTCAGGGACCGGATCGCCGCGGCGCGGGCGCTGCTGCCCTCGGTACGCCTCGGGGACGGTGCGCTGCGCCAGATCGCCGCCCTGTGCGCGGCGTTCGAGGTCGACGGGATGCGCGCGGACATCGTGGCGGCGCGGACGGCGACGGCGCTGGCCGCCTGGGCGGGGCGTACGGAGGTCCTCGCGGAGGACGTCCTGCAGGCGGCGCTGCTGGCGCTGCCGCACCGGCGGCGGCGCAATCCCTTCGACGCCCCGGGGCTGGACGAGGGCAGGCT
>NZ_JBQQBW010000189.1:0-6784 GCF_052245415.1 Streptomyces sp. 8N706
CAGCTGGACGTCCGGGCCCTCGCCCAGCGCGGGCACCCCCGGCATCAGCGGCCGGGCGTCGATCCACTCCGCCGTGACGGCGTCCCCGCCGCGCCCCTTGAGGACGTCGTCGACCACGGCCCGTGTCTCGGCGGGATGCGGCGAACAGGTGGCGTACGCGACCACACCACCGGCCCGTACGGAGTTCAGCGCCTCCCGCAGCAGCCCTCGCTGCAACGGGGCGAAGCCGTCGAGGTCCGCCGGACGGCGGCGCCAGCGCGCCTCGGGGCGACGGCGCAGCGCGCCCAGGCCCGTGCAGGGCACGTCCACGAGCACTCGGTCGAAGGACCCCGCTCGCCACGGCGGCCGAGTGCCGTCCGCGGCGATGACCTGGTACGGGCCGGGGTTGCCCGCAAGGGCCCGCTCGACGAGCCGCGCGCGGTGCGGCTGCTTCTCGGAGGCGACCAGCGCCGCGCCGCGCTCCGCGGCCAGGGCGCCGAGCAGGGCGGCCTTCCCGCCGGGCCCGGCACAGCCGTCGAGCCACCGCGCGTCCGGCCCCTCCAGCGGCGCGTTCGCCAGCGCGGCGGCGACCAGCTGGCTGCCCTCGTCCTGCACCCCCGCCCGCCCCTCGCGGACCGCGTCGAGCGCCCCCGGCTCACCGCCGTCCGCCATCCGCACGGCGTAGGGGGACCAGCGGCCCGGCAGCGCGGACTCCTCCCCCACGGCCTCCCGCAGCTCGCCCGTCGTGGAGCGCCCGGGCCGCGCCACGAGCGTCACCTCGGGCCGCTCGTTGTCGGCGTCCAGCAGGTCCTCGATCCCCGCCCGTCCGCCGCCGAGCGCGTCCCAGAGCGCGGAGACGATCCACCGCGGGTGGGAGTGGACGACCGCCAGGTGCTCCTCGGGGTCCTCCTCGTACGGCGGGGCGACCCGCTCCAGCCAGCCCTCGAGGTCGTCGGCGGCGATCCGGCGCAGCACGGCGTTGACGAACTTCGCCCGGCCGTCGCCGAGTACGACCCGTGCCAGCTCGACGCTGGACGACACCGCGGCGTGTGTGGGGATACGGGTCCCCAGCAGCTGGTGGGCGCCCAGGCTGAGCACGTCCAGCACCGGCGGGTCCACCTCGCGCAGCGGCCGGTCCACGCACTCCGCGATGATCGCGTCGTAGGTGCCCTGACGCCGCAGCGTGCCGTAGACCAGCTCGGTCGCCAGCGCCGCGTCCCGGCCGTCGAAGCCGTCGCTCTCCCGGGCCTTCCGCAGCAGCGGCGGCAGGACGAGGTTGGCGTACGCGTCGCGCTCGTCGACGGCCCGCAGCGCCTCGAAGGCGAGGATGCGCACGGGGTCCTTCTGGGGGCGGCGGTAGGGCTTGCCGGGACGGCGACGACGAGTCTGGTCGTTCACGGGAATGTGCTCCGGGGCAGGATGGGGCTGGAGGTCCAGCCTACGTCGCGTCCTTACCGCCTCCTGGCGGCCCCTCAGGCCAGCGCCGCCCCCTCGGTGGCCGGGGCATCCGGCGCCCGCTCCGCGGGCGGCTGCGAGGCGTGCTGCGGGACGTGCCGGGCGGGGTGGGCCGCGGCCTGCTGGTCGAACTGCGTACGGTACAGCTCCTCGTAACGGCCTCCCGCGTCGAGCAGTTCGCTGTGCGTTCCGCGCTCGACGATCCGCCCGTCCTCGACGACGAGGATGAGGTCCGCGGCCCTGACGGTGGAGAGCCGGTGGGCGATGACGACGGCGGTACGTCCCTCCAGTGCCTCGGCGAGTGCTTCCTGCACGGCCGCCTCCGAGGTGGAGTCCAGGTGGGCGGTGGCCTCGTCGAGGATCACCACGCGGGGCCGGGCCAGCAGGAGGCGGGCGATGGTGAGCCGCTGCCGCTCGCCGCCGGAGAGCCGGTAGCCGCGCTCGCCGACGACGGTGTCGAGGGCGTCGGGCAGCGCGGCGACCAGCCCCTCGAGCCGCGCCCGGCGGAGCACCTCCCACAGCTCTTCCTCCGTCGCCTCGGGCCTGGCGAGCAGCAGGTTGGCGCGGATGGAGTCGTGGAAGAGGTGCCCGTCCTGGGTCACCATGCCGAGGGTTTCGCGGATGGAGTCGGCCGACAGGTCGCGGAGGTCCGTACCCGAGAGGCGCACGGCGCCGCTGTCCGCGTCGTAGAGCCGCGGCAGCAGTTGAGCGATCGTCGACTTGCCCGCTCCGGAGGAACCCACCAGCGCGACCATCCGCCCCGGCTCGGCGCGGAAGGACACCTCGTGCAGGACTTCCACACCACCGCGGGTGTCGAGGTTCGCCACCTCCTCCAGGGAGGCGAGGGACACCTTGTCGGCGGAGGGGTAGCCGAAGCTGACCCGGTCGAACTCGACGGACACCGGGCCGTCGGGGACGCGCCGCGCGCCGGGCTTGTCGGTGATGAGGGGCTCGAGGTCCAGCACCTCGAAGACCCGCTCGAAGCTGACCAGGGCACTCATCACCTCCACGCGCGCCCCGGCGAGCGAGGTCAGCGGGGCGTAGAGGCGGGTGAGCAGCAGGGCGAGGGCGACGACGGAGCCGGGGTCGAGCGTGCCGCGCAGCGCGTAGAAGCCGCCGAGGCCGTAGACGAGGGCCAGGGCCAGGGCGGAGACCAGCGTCAGCGCGGTCACGAACGAGACCTGGACCATGGCCGTACGGATCCCGATGTCGCGGACGCGGGCCGCCCGTGCCGCGAACTCGGCGGATTCCTCGTCGGGGCGTCCGAACAGCTTCACCAGGGTGGCGCCGGGGGCGGAGAACCGCTCGGTCATCTGGGTGCCCATCGCCGCGTTGTGGTCCGCGGCCTCGCGCCGGAGCTTCGCCAGCCTGCCCCCGACGCGCCGGGCGGGCAGCAGAAAGCCGGGCAGGAGGAGCAGGGCGAGGAGCGTGATCTGCCAGGAGATCCCGATCATCACGACCAGCGTGAGCAGCAGCATCACAAAGTTGCCCACGACCCCGGAGAGGGTGTCGCTGAACGCCCGCTGCGCGCCGATGACGTCGTTGTTGAGCCGGCTGACCAGCGCACCGGTACGGGTGCGGGTGAAGAAGGCCACCGGCATGCGCTGGACATGGTCGAAGACCGTGGTGCGCAGATCGAGGATCAGGCCCTCGCCGATGGTGGCCGACAGGCGGCGGGTCACCAGTCCGAAGGCGGCCTCGGCCAGCGCGATGGCTGCGATGAGGGCGGCCAGGCCGAGGACGAGGCCCTGCGACGAGCGGTCGACGATGGCGTCGACGACCCGGCCGGCGAGCAGCGGCGTCGCGACCGCGAGCATCGCCGTCGCCGTGCTGAGCAGGAGGAACCAGACCAGTCTGCGGCGGTGCGGGCGGGCGAAGCCGCCGATCCGGCGCAACGTGGCCCGGGAGAACGGCTTCCGGTCGCTGTCCTGGGCGTAGGTCGCGCGGTGGAGCGACGACCAGGCGGTGACTTCCATGTCCATCGGGCACTCTCCGAGGTCTCGATGTGCCGCGGTGTGTTCACGGCACGCAACGGACCGTAGAACCTCAACGAAAGTTGGGGTCAAGTCCTTCCCTGCCGCGGCACCGCGCCGCAGAGCCGGAGAACTCTCGCCCGTCGCTCCCGGCCGCCCGTCGCGCGTACGGGCGGCTGCCACCCGCCGCGCGGGCAGCGCGGGCGCCGCGCACCGTACGACACCGGCGCCTGTCGCGCCCACAGTCCGCCCTCGGCCCGGACGGCCGTCGCCCGTACAACCGGGCGGCCCCTCACGCGTACGGCCCGGAGACCTCGGGCCCTCGCCCGTACGGCCCGCACAACGCTCGCCCGTACATGCGGCCGCGGCCGGGACGGCACGGAGATGGGCCTCCCCCCGTCCCTCACCGGTCCGGCCCGGCGGTCAGCGTTCCAGCCGCTCGCCCGCGCCGATCCGCACGCCGCGCGCCCAATCGGCCGCCCGCATCGGCTTCTTGCCCTGCGGCTGCACCCACTCCAGCCCGACCGCATGCGATCCGGTCCCCACGGCCACCGCGTTCTTGGCGACCGACAGTTCGCCCGGAGCCAGGTCCCTACGGTCCGGCAGCGGCGTCACCGACATCACCTTCAGCCGCTCCCCGCGGAACAGCGTCCACGCCCCCGGCGCGGGGGCACAGCCGCGTACGACCCGGTCCACCCGCAGCGCGGGAGCCGTCCAGTCGATCGCGGCGTCCTCGACGGTGATCTTCGGTGCGTAGGTCACGCCGTCGGCGGGCTGCGGCACGGCCTTGAGGGTGCCGTCCTCGATGCCGTCCATCGTCGCGGAGAGCAGCCCGGAGCCCGCGAAGGCGAGCCGCGTCAGCAGGTCACCGCTGGTGTCGGTGGGCCGTACGTGCTCGGTGACCACGCCGTACACCGGGCCGGAGTCCAGGCCCTCCTCGATCAGGAAGGTCGAGGCGCCGGTCATCTCGTCGCCGGCCAGCAGCGCGTGCTGGACGGGCGCCGCGCCGCGCCAGGCGGGCAGCAGCGAGAAGTGCAGGTTCACCCAGCCATGCGCGGGGATCTCCAGCGCGGCGAGCGGCAGCAGCGCACCGTACGCCACAACCGGACAGCAGTCCGGGGCGATCTCCCGCAGTCGGGCGAGGAAGGCCGCGTCACGCGGCTTCACCGGCTTGAGCGCCTCGATACCCGCCTCCTCGGCCCGCTGCGCGACCGGGCTGGCGACCAGCCGACGCCCGCGACCGGCGGGCGCGTCGGGCCGCGTGACGACGGCCGCGACCTCGTGCCGGTCCGACGCGATCAGGGCGTCCAGGGCGGGTACGGCGACCTCGGGGGTGCCGGCGAAGACGAGCTTCATCGGTGGTGCACAGCCTCTCAGTCGGAAACGGCGAGAAACGGAAGGTGCGGGCGGGCAGTTGCGCAGCTGCCGAGCGCACCAGTCTATGGCTTCCACCCCCAGGGGGCGTACGCCCTGCTGTGCGCCCCTCGACGGCATGGAGTGCGCCCCCTGAACCGTGACCCCGGAGGCAGGTCCCGCGTTGGTCAAGAGAGATTGACCGAAATGGGGCCGCTTCTGCGGCCCGTCACTGTCAACGCCGGTTCGAGAGGCTTGTTCATGGCCGACCACGCAACGCACGACGCCCAGGCCCGGGCCAGCCTGCACCTGCTGGTGCGGGACATCGAGCGGGTCCGCCGGCAGGTGGACGCACTGCGCACCCTGACCGCCCAGCTGGGCAACGTCTACCGGCCGCGGCGCTCCGGCCCCTCGGCCGGATTCGTCGTCTACGGCCGGGCGCCCGCGCCCACGGTGCGGCTCGCCCAGGAGCTGCGGGACAGCGTCGAGACCCTGGTCACGGCCGCGGTCGACTTCGACCGCTCGCTGGGCTTCTCCTGGGACGCGGTGGGCTCGGCGCTCGGCGTGACGAAGCAGGCGGTGCACCGCCGTTACGGGTCCCGGCGCACGGCCGCGCAGAACGGCTCCGACAGCGAGACGGCACGGAGCGGGGACGGATCCCCGGTGGCGGTCGCTCCCTCCCCCGGACTGCGGCACGCGGAGTCCCATCCCTCCCTGCCCGCGGCTCCCTCCCTGCCCGCGGCGCGCTCGGTGCCGGGCCAGTCGGCCCCCGCCACGGTGCGGGAGGAAGCCCGCCCCACCGCGTTCCCGGGCCCCCGCCACGGCTGACAGCCGCCCGAGCCCGCCGCAACCGACCGCATTCCGGGCCCCTCACCACGGCTGACCGCCCGCCCGGCCCCGCCGCGGCCGACCAGGCCCCGCCGGTCGACGGTCCGGCGCGACCTCCGCGCCGGACTACGGGGCGGCAGGCAGGGACGCGTGCCTGGGCCCCGGAGACCGGGGCGATGGTGCGGCTCGGCGTACACACCGCCCGCTCCCCCGCCCACCCGCGCCGGAGGCGTCTCGCTCAGCCCAGGTCCGGCGGATCGATCCTGATCCGGACCGGATCCCCCTCCCGGCGCACCGCGCGGCCCGCCTGGGCCGTCTTCAGGGCGGACGCCAGGGCCGCACCACTGCCCTGGCGGACCCGCAGCAGAACCCGCTCCCAGTCCTCCCCCGACGGTGGGTCACCCGGCCGACGCGGCCGGCCCGGCGGGGGGCCGGACAGGGGTACGGGCCCCAACACCTCGATCGCTTCCGGCAGTTCGGCCGAGTTCAGCAGACTCTGGACGTCCTCGGGGCGACCGGCCACCGCCGCCATCCGGGAGACCGGCGGGAAGCCGAGCTCCGCCCGTTCGGCCAGCTCCCGTACCGCGTGGCCGACCGGGTCCCAGCGGACCAGCGCCTGAACGGGCCGTAGCGTCGGCTCGGCCACGACGACCACCGTGCCCCCGTCCTCCTGCCCGCGGACGAGCGCCGCCGCCTCCAGCCAGCGGCGCAGAGCCTCCTCGCCGGCCCGCAGATCGGGGCGGCCGAGCATGGCCCAGCCGTCCAGCAGCAGCGCGGCCGCGTAACCCGCCTCGGCGACCGGTTCAGCGCCCGGCGTGCTGACGACCAGGGCGGGCCGGTCGGGGACGGTGTCCAGCACATGGTCGCGGCCGGAGGTCCGTACCGGAACGGCGGGGAAGGCACGGCCCAGCTCCTCCGCCGTGCGCCGCGCTCCGACGATCTGCGCGCGCAGCCGCACTCCCCCGCACGCGGCGCAGTGCCAGGCCCCCTCCGTGCGCCCGCACCAGCCGCATCGCAGGGTGCCGTCGTCCCGGGCCTCCAGCGGCCCGGAGCAGTGCCTGCAGCGGGCCGGGGCCCGGCAGCGCTCGCAGGCCAGCCTGGGTACGTACCCCCGGCGGGGCACCTGGACCAGCACCGGGCCCGTGCGCAGTCCCTCGCGGACCACCTGCCACGCAAGGGTCGGCAGCCGGGCGGCG
>NZ_JBQQBW010000019.1:0-88055 GCF_052245415.1 Streptomyces sp. 8N706
GGTAGCCTTCACCCCCTTCACCGGGCCCTGGAACATCGCCGGGCTGCCCGCGGTGTCCGTTCCGCCCAGCTGGACCGGTGAGAGCCTGCCCATCGGCACGATGCTGGGCGCACCGCACGGTGCCGAGGGGACGCTGCTGGCACTCGCGGCGCAGCTGGAGTCGGCGTCGCCCTGGCAGGACCGCCGCCCCCAGGTGTGGTGACCCGGGGGCACCGCAGGGCCGCCCGGACCACCTCGCGCAGCGGCGGGCCCGGTTCCGTGCCCGGCCCGGTCCCGTGCCCGGCCGTTCTGTGGCCGGAGTGCTTGCCCCTGGGCCGACGATCCGCCGCTCGAGAGCCCGGGGTCCCCGACAACGCGGACACCGACGAGGCGGACACCGACAACGCGGACACCGACAAGGCCCACACCGACAACGCGGACACAGACGAGGCCGACACCCGCATCGGGGCTCCCGCGCCTCGGAGCCCCCGCCTCCACCCAGGGGCCGAGGCCTCCGTACGCGCCGGGGCACTCCCGGCCCCTGAGGGCGGTCCCGGCCCCGCGCGGGAGGTGCTCCGGCCGGGCAGGGGCGGCTGGGGAAGGGCCGCTGGGCGTCGCTCGCGACGGTGGGCGGCGGGCCCGCCGCCGGGCGGAGTCGGTACCGTTTCGTCACGGAAAACCGCCGTCCGGACCTGCCGTCCCCCCGCAATCCCTGCGCCCGCCACCCCGTCCCGCAGTGAAATCGAGCACGGGAGGCCTATTGTGACCTGAGACACCTTCCCCGGGTGTTTACGTCTGCCCCGGCGCCCGCTGGGTATGGCTGCTGTGACCCACTGCCGTCGAAAGCACCGGAGGCCCACCGTGGCTGCGTCCGCTCAACTGCTTCCTTCCGTCCTTTCCAAACCCGCCGAGCCCCTGGATCCCATGCCCGCCAACCCGCTCGACCTGGACGGTCTGTCCGACCCGGACTCCGGCCTGGACGGCGCCAGCTCCAGTGAGTGGGCCGAGCCGCCGCTCACCAGCGAGCCGCCGCTCGCCGACTCCTCCCCCCTCACCAGCGAGCCCCCACTCGCCACTGAACTTCCGCTGACCAGCGAGCCGACCGCCACCGGTATGGGTGCGGGCACGGAGTCCACGGAGGTCTAGATGGGCCGAGCGCGGCTCGCCGCACTGCACGGAGTCGCCACCTCCTACGCGCCCTCGCCCGGCCGTACGGCCGACGTACCCGAGGACACCGTCGTCGCCGTCCTGGCCGCGCTGGGTGTCGACGCCTCCACGCCCCGCGCCGTGCGAGCAGCCCTCGATGCGCACGCGCATGGTGCAGCGAACCGCCTGCTCCCCGACACCGTGATTCTGCGGGTGCCCGCCGCACCTGCCCCCCATGCCACCCCGGCCGCGGTCGGCGCCCCCCGGCGCCGGACCGCCCCGGCCCTCCCCGAGGGCACCGTGCTGCGGGTCGAGACCGAGCACGGCGACAGCCTTCCGTGGGACGGCGCCGCCTTCTTCCGGGGGGCCGCCTCCTTCCGGGGGAGTGCTGCGACCCCGGCGGACGGTGGGTCCGGCAGCGCCGCTGCGCCCGGTCTCCCGCTCGGGACGCATACGGTGCGTGCGCTGGCGCCCGACGGCCGTTCCGCCCGCGCCACCCTGATCGTCACCCCCGACCGCGCCCCGCAGCCCGGCGGCCGGGCCTACGGCTTCCTCGTCCAGCTCTACTCCCTGCTCTCCGCCCGCTCCTGGGGCATGGGCGACCTGGGGGACCTCGCCGACCTGGCCGCCTGGTCCGGCCGATCGCTCGGCGCCGGCTTCGTCCAGCTCAATCCGCTGCACGCGGCCGTGCCGGGCAACGGGACCGACCCGACCGACCCCTCCCCGTACCGCCCGTCCTCCCGCCGCTTCCCCGACCCCGTGCATCTGCGGGTCGAGGACGTGCCGGAGTACGCGTATCTGGCGGGCCCGGCCCGTGGGCGTACGGCCGGACTCCTGGACCGGGCGGCCGCGTTACGCGACTCCGTCCTCCGCGAGGGCGCTCTGATCGACCGCGACGCGGTGTGGCGGCTCAAACGCGAGGCCCTGGAGCTCGTACGCGACGTGCCGCTGAGCCCCGGCCGCCGCGCCGCCTACTGCGACTTCCTCGCCGAGCAGGGCCAGGCGCTGGACGACCACGCCACCTGGTGCGCGTTCGCCGAGGTCCACGGCTCCGACTGGCACACCTGGCCCCCGGCCCTGCGCGACCCGCGCTCCCGCGAAACCGACCGGATGCGCGGCGGGCTCCTCGACCGCGTCGACTTCCACTGCTGGCTCGCCTGGCTGGCCGACACCCAGCTGGCCGCCGCCCAACGCGCCGCGCGGGACGCGGGGATGGGCATCGGCCTGGTGCACGACCTCGCCGTCGGTGTGCACCCGGGAGGCGCGGACACCTGGGCGCAACAGGACGCCTTCGCCACCGGGATGTCGGTCGGCGCGCCCCCGGACGCCTTCAACTCCCGTGGTCAGGACTGGGGGCTGCCGCCCTGGCGCCCCGACTCCCTCGCGGCCGCGGGCTACGCCCCCTACCGCGACCTGTTGCGCGGGCTCATGCGCCACGCGGGTGCGCTGCGCATCGACCATGTGATGGGGCTGTTCCGGCTGTGGTGGGTGCCGGAGGGGAGTGAGCCGACCCAGGGCACATACGTTCGCTACGACGCCGAGGCGATGCTCGGTGTGCTGGCCCTGGAGGCACACCGCGCGGGCGCCGTCGTCATAGGAGAGGACCTGGGCACGGTGGAGGCGGGCGTCCGCGACGCCTTGGCCGCGCGCGGTGTGCTGGGCACCTCGGTGCTGTGGTTCGAACGCGACTACGACGGTGCGGCGAAGCGCGACCACGCCCGCGCGGTGCCCGACCACGATGGTGCGGGGGTGCCCGGCCACGGCGGTGCGGGGGTGCCCGGCGACGCGGCGAAGCGGGACCACGGCGGTGCGGGGGCGGCCGGCCCCGGTGGTGACGGGAAGGCGGCGACGGCGTCCGGTGGCCGGGCCCGCCCGCTGCCGCCCGAGGCGTGGCGCGCGGGTTGCCTCGCCACCGCCACCACGCACGACCTGCCGAGCACCGCCGCCCGGCTCACCGGTGAGCATGTCGGACTGCGCCACCGGCTCGGGCTGCTGACGCGACCGCTCGCACAGGAGCAGGCCGAGGACGCGGTGGAGGTCGCGGAGTGGCTGGGGCTGCTGCGCCGGCTGGGGCTGCTGCCGGAAGGTGTCGAGGACGAGGAGGGGTCGATCAAGGCGGTCTACCGTTTCCTCGCCCGTACACCGGCCGGCATGGTCGGTGTCTGGCTGCCGGACGCGGTCGGCGACCGCCGGCCGCAGAACCTCCCCGGGACCTGGGACCAGTACCCGAACTGGCGGCTGCCGATCGCGGGCGCGGACGGCCGGCCGGTCAGCCTGGAGCAGCTGGTGGCCTCACCGCGGCTGCGTTCCCTGATGGCCGAACTCGCGGAGCAACTCCCCGCCGTCCGGGCCGCCGCTCCCATCCGGACGGCGCCGGTTTCGAGGTGTCGACAACGCTCGTGATCGATACGCCTGGCCGAGCCGGGTGGCCGTCGGGGCGCTCGCGACCATGACCGGTCCTCGGGCCCACGGCCGGTCCTTCGTTTGCCGGCGGCCGTGCGGCAGTCCCGCTCCCGTCGCCCTGGCCGGACCCGCGTCGGGCACTCGGCCGACCGGCCACAGGGGCACCCCGGGCGCGCGCGGTCCGAGGGCGTTGGCTACGGTGACCCCGTGGACAAGAAGAACGCCCTGCGCGCCGGAGCCGTCACTGCCGGTACGACGCTGATGATGCTGCTGATGTCGTCCCCCGCGCTCGCGCTCACCCGCGACGACGGCGACGACCCGGGTCCGGGCCTGAGCGTCGGCGAGACGCTGGGCCTCTACGTGTTCGCTCCGATCGTTCTCTTCCTGGTGATCGCCGGCCTGGTGATCGTCGGTGACAAGAGCCGCAAGCAGTAGCGGGGTTCGACGCCACCCGCATCACGCCTGACCGACGAGGGCGCCCCGGCCGTACGAGGCGGGGGCGCCCTCGTCGCGTACGCGCGGGGTGGTACGGGGCCGCGTAAGCCGTTCGGCGGCTGTTCTCCTCGCCCGACGCCCGTGGAGTCGCACGAACCTCACGGACAGCACAGTCTTTTCTGTGACACCCGACAAAACGGATCATCACGGGAAGGCGAGCCCCATGCCGAAGTACCTCATCAAGGCGACCTACACCCCGGTCGGCCTGAAAGGGCTGCTCGAAGAAGGCGGCACCGGTCGTCGAGGGGCGGTCGAGCAGATGGTCCAGAGGCTGGACGGCCGGCTCGAGACGATGTACTGGGCGTTCGGCACAGAGGACGCCTACCTCGTGGTCGAGCTGCCGAACAACGCATCCGCGGCCGCGCTGGGCCTCGTGGTGTCGGCAGCCGGCGCGGTCCGTACGAGCACGGTCGTCCTGCTGACGGCGGAGGAGATCGACGAGGCCACCCGCCGGAAGGTGCCCTACCGGGCCCCCGGCGAGTGACGCCCCGCCGTCCCGGCCGGGACGGCCATGACGTGCCGTCCCGGCGAACGTGGTGAGGGCCCGTTCCCGTGGGCCACGGAGGACCGGGGGCCCCGTCGGCCCGCGGCCGCCTGCCCGGGGCCGGGAGCCGTTGTCCGAACCGGCTGCCGTGACCGTGGCCGTACGACCGCCGGGGCCTGTCGGCCGGACCTGCCGCCGCCTGACGGAGGACGCCCACGGCCGCCGCCGTGACTGCCCCGACGCGACCGGGCCGCCCCGGTCGCCGCCCGAGGAGCAGCCCGGCAGCCGCCGGCCAAGGGCGTCCGGCTGCCGTGGGCGTACGACGGACGACGACCAGGCGTCCGGCAGCCCTGGGCCGACGGCGACCCAGGGCTGCCGGCTGCGTTTCGCGTCAGGGCTGGTCGGCCGCCGCCGCGTCCGCCGCCTGGGCCTTCAGGGCGCGCTCCACGCCCGCCCGCGACTCGGTGACCAGCCGGCGCAGCGCCGCCGACGGTTCGGCCGACGCCAGCCACGCGTCCGTCGCGTCCAGCGTCGCCTGCGAGACCTGGAGCGTCGGGTAGAGACCGACCGCGACCTGCTGAGCCATCTCGTGGCTGCGCGAGTCCCACACGCCCTTCACGGCGTCGAAGTACTTCGCGGCGTACGGGGCCAGCAGCTTGCGCTGGTCGGCCTGGAGGAAGCCACCGATGACGGCCTCCTGCAGCGCGTTCGGCAGCTTGTCGGACTCGACGACCGACGCCCACGCCTCGGCCTTCGCCTCCGCCGTCGGACGGGCCGCCCGGGCGGTCGCCGCGTGCCGCTCACCCGCCGAGGTCCTGTCCCGCTCCAGCTCCGCCGAGATCGCGTCGTCGTCCGCGCGGCCGGTCGCCGCCAGCCGCTGCAGGAACGCCCAGCGCAATTCGGTGTCGACGGCCAGGCCCTCGATCGTCCCGGACCCGTCCAGCAGGCCCGAGAGCAGGTCGAGCTGTGCGTTCGTACGTGCCGTGGCCGCGAACGCGCGGGCCCACGCCAGCTGGTGGTCGCTGCCCGGCCGGGCAGCGCGCAGCTGCTCCAGGGCCGCGCCGCTCCACTTCGCCAGGCCGGTCTCCCGCCAGGAGGGGGCGGCGTAGAGGTCCAGCGCCAGCTTCACCTGGCGCTGCAGCGACTGGACCACCCCGATGTCCGACTCCTTGTGGACACCGGACAGCACCAGGTCGAGGTAGTCGCGGGCCGCCAGTTCGCCGTCGCGGGTCATGTCCCAGGCCGAGGCCCAGCACAGGGCCCGCGGCAGCGACTCCTCGAAGTCGCCCAGATGCTGGGTGACGGTCGCCAGCGAGTCGGCGTCGAGCCGGACCTTGGCATAGGACAGGTCGTCGTCGTTGAGCAGGATCACCGCCGGGCGCTCCTTGCCCACCAGGGCCGGGACCTCCGTCAGTTCGCCGTCCACGTCCAGCTCGACCCGCTCGGTCCGGACGAGCCTGCCGTCCTTGAGGTCGTAGAGGCCGATGGCGATCCGGTGCGGACGGAGCGTCGGTTCGCCCTTGGCGCCCGGTGGCAGAGCCGGGGCCTCCTGGCGCACGGAGAAGGAGGTGATGGTGCCCGAGGAGTCGGTCCCGGCCTCCGGTCGGAGGATGTTGATGCCCGCGGTCTCCAGCCACTGCTTCGACCAGGTCTTGAGATCGCGGCCGGAGGTCTCCTCCAGGGCGCCGAGCAGATCGCTGAGCCGGGTGTTCCCATAGGCGTGGCGCTTGAAGTAGGCCTGGACTCCCTGGAAGAACGCGTCCATGCCGACGTAGGCCACCAGTTGCTTCAGCACCGACGCGCCCTTGGCGTAGGTGATGCCGTCGAAGTTGACGAGGACATCGTCCAGGTCGCGGATCTCGGCCATGATCGGGTGGGTGGAGGGCAGCTGGTCCTGCCGGTAGGCCCACGTCTTCATCGAGTTCGCGAAGGTGGTCCACGCGTGCGGCCACCTGCTGCCCGGCGCGTGGGCCTGGCAGGCGACCGAGGTGTAGGTGGCGAACGACTCGTTCAGCCACAGGTCGTTCCACCACTCCATGGTCACCAGGTCGCCGAACCACATGTGGGCCAGCTCGTGGAGGATGGTCTCGGCCCGCGTCTCGTACGCCGCGTCCGTCACCTTCGAACGGAAGACGTACTGGTCCCGGATGGTCACCGCACCCGCGTTCTCCATCGCCCCCGCGTTGAACTCCGGCACGAAGAGCTGGTCGTACTTGGCGAAGGGGTACGCGTAGTCGAACTTCTCCTCGAACCAGTCGAACCCCTGCCGGGTGACCTCGAAGAGCGCGTCCGAGTCGAGGTGCTCGGCGAGCGACGGACGGCAGTAGATGCCCAGCGGCACCGACCGGCCGTCCTTCTCCCAGCTGCTGTGCACACTGTGGTACGGGCCGACGATCAGCGCCGTGACATAGGTGGAGATACGCGGCGTCGGCTCGAAGCGCCAGACATGGTCCACGGGCTCCGGCGTGGGGGAGTTGGAGACGACCGTCCAGCCCTCGGGGGCCTTCACGGTGAAGCGGAACGTCGCCTTGAGGTCCGGCTGTTCGAAGGACGCGAAGACCCGTCGGGCGTCCGGCACTTCGAACTGGGTGTAGAGATACGCCTGCTGGTCGACCGGGTCGACGAAGCGGTGCAGGCCCTCGCCGGTGTTGGTGTACGCGCAGTCGGCGACGACCTTCAGTTCGTTGGGCCCCGCCTCCAGGTTCGGCAGCGCGATACGGCTGTCCTTGAAGACCTCGGCGGGGTCGAGCGCGGTGCCGTTGAGCACCACCTCGTGCACGGTCGGCGCCACCAGGTCGATGAACGACTCCGCTCCGGCCTCGGCGGAGTCGAAGCGCACCGTGGTCACCGAAGAGTACGTACCCCCCTCCTGTGCCCCGCTCAGGTCGAGGTCGATCTCGTACGAGTCGACGCGCAGCAGGCCGGCCCGCCGCTGCGCCTCCTCGCGGGTGAGGTTCGTGCCAGGCACCTGGTCATCTCCTTGTTTCCGCGGCTTTTCCAGCCATCCTTCCACGCTTACGGGGATTCCGGCGGACTGGCTGCACGGGCTGATCGTGGCCACCCCGCAGGTGTTCGCCCGCCAGGTCGGGCAGCTGCTCGGCGCGATCCACCGGGCGTCGACGACGACGGGCTGACACGCGGCGGGGGCCGCCGGACGACGGCCGGTCCGCCGTGCCTCGGCGGCGGAGGGCTGACCTACGCGCGGGCATCCGGAGGGCTGACCTACGCGCGGGCATCCGGACGACGGACCCAGCCGCCCGAAGCGGGTCCCCGTGTCCGTACGCCCACCGGCCCGCGGACCGGCGAGGGCCGCCCGCCACCGTCCGGGAGCGCGGCCAGTGAACCGAACCCGTCGGCCAATGCGCGGCACGCGCCACGGCACGCACCGGGGAGGGGCTCGTACCCCGCCGTATGAACACGCGGTGAGCGCCAACCCTCCCCGACGCGAGGAACGGATGGCGCTCAACCGTCCTCATGATCCATGTGCTGTGATCGGCGTCGGTCGTTTCTGCGTCGTTAAGGCGCACGCCACCCCGGGTGCCAACCATCCCCAGTGAGCGGGGGAATCCCCGCACTCACGCACTCGGGGGGATCGCGCATGTCCCGGACCAGGTCCGTCGTCTCCGCTGTCGACCGCCGCGCCCTGCTCGCCGCCGTGGGCGCCGTAGGAGCCTCCGCCGGGCTCGGGCTCGCCTTCGGCCCGGGCAGCGGGTCCGCCGAGGCGACGGCTCCGGCGACCGGCCGGCTCGCGGCGCGGCGCGCGGTACGGGCCGCGCCCGGCGCCCCGCCCGCCGCCCCCGCCGAGCCGTCGACGGCCGGCACCACTCTCCGTACGGTCGCGGCTCCGCGCGGCTCCGGCGGCTACCGCCGGCTCGCCGACGGCCCCGGCTGGTCCCGCGTCGTACGGCCCGAACTGGCCGCCGCCAAGTCCGGACGAGCGGACCGGCGTACCGCTCTCGCGTCGTTCGTGCAGTTCACCGACCTCCACGTGGTCGACGTCCAGCACCCGCTGCGCAGTGAGTTCCTGCGCTCCGAGCTGATCAGCTCCTTCCGTCCGCAGGAGGCCCTGTCGGTCGCCGGTGCCGTCTCGCTCGTCGAGCGCGTCAACGGACTGCGCGGCGGTCCGGTCACCGGCGCCCCGCTGGGCTTCACCATGACCACCGGCGACAACACCGACAACAACGCCAAGTCCGAGCTCGACTGGTTCCTCACCGCCATGAGCGGTGGCCGCATCACCCCCAACACGGGCGATCCCCGCCACTACGAAGGGGTCCAGAACAGCGGCCTGAAGCTCTACTGGCAGCCGGACAGCCCGATACGGGACACCGACAAACAGCTCGGGTTCCCGCAGCTCGACGGCTTCCTGGAGGCGTCGATCCGCAGCGTCGACAGCCCCGGTCTGCGCATGCCCTGGTACTCGACGGTCGGCAACCACGACGGTCTGCCCGGCGGCTGCTACGCGCCCGGCAAGAACTTCTTCGCCGACTTCGCCGTCGGCGGCCGCAAGCTGGAGACGATTTCCGCCGGGGAGGCCGCCTCGCTCTGGGACGCGGTCAAGAAGGGCCGGGATCCGAAGGGCGAGGGCTACGAGGAACTGCTGCGCACCCGCACCCGGGAGATGCGCAGTGTGACACCGGACCCGGAACGGGCGCCCTTCACTCCGCACGAGTACCTCAAGGCCCATCTGGACCCCCGGTACACCGGTGCCGGCCCGGTCGGGCACGGCTACACCGCCGCCGACCTCGCCGCCGGCCGGCTGTACTACTCCTTCAGGATCTCCGACGACGTCCTGGGCATCAGCCTCGACACCACCAACTCCGGTGGCCACTACGAGGGTTCGCTCGGTACCGCCCAGCTCCGTTGGCTGGAACGGACCCTCGACGCCCATCAGGACAGCCACGTCCTCGTCTTCAGCCACCACACCAGCAAGACGATGCGCAATCTCCGGCCCGACCCGGCCCGGCCGGCGGAGCGGCGGCACGGCGGAGAGGAGCTGGTCGCCCTGCTGAAACGTCACCGCAACGTACTGGCCTGGATCAACGGCCACAGCCACAAGAACGAGATCATCCCCCATGACACCCTCTGGGAGATCTCCACCGCCTCACACGTCGACTTCCCCCAACTCGCCCGTGTCATCGAGCTGGTGGACAACCACGACGGGACCCTGTCCCTGTTCACCACACTCGTCGAGTCGGCCGCTCCGCACCGGACGGACTTCGCCGACCTCTCCCAGACCGGACTGGCCGCCCTCTACCGTGAGCTGTCCTTCAACGCTCCCGGGTCCCGCACCGCGCTGGCGGGCGAGCCGGGCGACCGCAACACCGAACTCCTGCTGAAGCGGCGCTGAACACCGTTCCCGCCTCCGCTCCGGCCACCGGGGCTCACCGCGGGGTGACCACCACATAGGCGGCCGGGTCGCGGTCCCCCGCGGCCGTCAGTGCCGTACGCACCACGGTCGCCTGCTGTTCCATCGCCTCCCGGAGCTTCCTCGGCGTGGTGTGCACCACCGTGATGCCGAGCCGCTCCAGATGCTCGCGCTTGCGGGCGGCCTCCGACCACGCGGCGTTCTCGTCGTGTCGCGGTGTGCGCACATCGATCTCCAGCGCGACGGAGTGGTCCGGCCAGTACGCGTCGACTCCTCCGAGGTGAGGGCCGCCGGGCAGCCGGAGGTCGACGTTCCAGAGCGGATCGGGCAGGGCGTGGGTGCGCACCATCTCGTAGAGGCGGCCTTCCGTGAGCGCCCGGCCCTCGGCGAGGAGGGTGTCCACGGCGTCGACCACATGCGGCCGGGACAGCAGCCGGAGGCGGCTCAACTCCCGTACGACTGGCGCGGGTTCGCAGTGGCCGCCGCGTACGGCCTCGGTCAGCAGACGGCGTACGGCCGAGGCGTCGGCGAGCTGTGCCACCGCGTCGGCGAGGGCACGGGGCACGGGGGCGACGGGCAGGCCGGTGATCTCCACCGGCTGGGGCAGGGCGTGCGTCCGGACGAGTCGTACCGGACCGGTGGAGCGGAGCCGGCGGGTCCGGGAGATCAGGACCTCGATGCGGGCCAGCGACCGCAGCGGGGGAGCGGAGGCGAAACGGTGCAGGGCGAGCGCCGCCAGGCCTGTGATCATCGCCTCGCCGTCCGGCCCGTCGCCCGAGGGCGGCACTCCCGGCCGCCGGCTGGGGGTGGGCCGCCCCGCGTACAGCAGTGCGGCGTGCAGCCGCTCCTCGCTGGTCGGTGTGGACTGGTGCAGCAGATAGACGCCGGGAAGGAGCTGCTGCCATCCGCCGCCGGGCTGGATGCGGTCGGCCACATCGGCGGCGGTCGCGCCACGGGCCCGTAGCTGGCGAAGTGTCAGGACGCGGCGCCGGACGTCGGAGAGGTGGCGGACCGGGCGCTGGGAGAGCGGGGTGTCGAAGGTCATGACCCGCCGATTCCCTCCCCCGGACCGCCCTCTAACCGCTGTTACACGCCCGTCGACAAACCAGGACATCACCGTCCTAAAGTACGGGAGTTCGATGACCGACCGAGGATTCACCCGATCAGCCGGACGGTCCAGGGGGGCGAGGACGGGAGCCGTTGTCAGCTCGTCGCGGCGGCCGGCGCCCCCGCGTCGCACTCCTGGGCACGCAGCGCACGCGCCAGATCGTCGTACGCCTCGAGTACCAGCCTGCGCAGTGCGGGCGGTGCGTCCGGGTGGCCGTCGAGCCATGCCTCGGCGAGTTCCAGCGTCCCCCGGTTGTCCTGGAGGTTCGGAAAGAGCCCTCTGACGACGGCCATGGCGATCTCGATCGACCGCTCCCGCCACACGCTCTCGATCGCGGCGAAGTACCGCTGCGCGTACGGAGCCAGCAGGTCGCGCCGGTCCGGCTGCATGAAGCCCGCGATCGTGGCCTCCACCAGCGCGTTCGACAGCTTGTCGGACTCCACGACATCGGCCCACGCCTCGGCCTTCACTCCGGCGGACGGCCGCGCCGCGAGACAGCGCACCTGGTGCCGCTTCCCGGACGCCGTGTCGTCCCGGGCCAGTTCGGCGCCCAGCACCGTGGCGTCGGCCACCCCGTGCGCGGCGAGGGGCTCCAGGAACGTCCAGCGCAGCTCCTGGTCCACGTCCAGGCCGTCGATGGACGCGGTGCCCGCCAGCAGGCCTTCGAGCAGCTGCAGATCGGCGGGGGTGGTGGCGGTCCGGGCGAAGAAGCGGGCCCACGCCAGCTGGTGGCCGCTGCCGGGCTCGGCGAGCCGCAGCTCCCGCAGCGCGCCGTCGGACAGCGCCGATCCGCCCTGTTCCCGCCGTTCCGGCGCCACATAGTGCACCAGAGCCGTCTTGGCCCAGGCGTGCAGCATCTGCAGGACGCCGATGTCGCTCTCCCGCCCGGCGAAGCGGAGCACCAGGTCGAGGTAGTCCCCGGCGGACATCAGCCCGTCGCGGGTCAGGTTCCACAGCGCGGACCAGCACAGCGCCCGGGCGAGCGGGTCGGAGAGGTCGCCGAGATGCCGGCGCAGCGTGTCCAGCGAGTCCTCGTCGAAGCGGATCTTGCAGTAGGTGAGGTCCTCGTCGTTGACCAGGATCAGCTCGGGGCGCTCGGCTCCGGTCAGTTCGGTCACGACCGTACGGGGCCCGTCGACGTCCACCTCGGCGCGGGCGTAGCGCACCAGCGCGCCATCGGCCGCGGACCGCCGGTAGAGCCCCACCGCGACCCGGTGCGGCCGGAGCGTGGGCTGTGCCTCCGGTGCCTCCTGGAGGACCGCGAGCTCGGTGATCCGGCCGTGGGCGTCGTAGGTCGCCTGCGGGGTGAGCGAGTTGACGCCCGCGGTCTGCAGCCAGGCGCGCGACCACGCGGCCATGTCCCGTCCCGAGGTCTCCTCCAGGACCTCCAGCAGATGCTCCAGCCGGGTGTTGCCGTACGCGTGCCGCTGGAAGTAGCGCCGGGCGCCCTCGAGGAAGGCCTCCCGCCCGGCGTACGCCACGAGCTGCTTGAGCACCGAGGCGCCCTTGGCGTAGGTGATGCCGTCGAAGTTGAGCTTGGCGTCCTCCAGGTCGCGGATGTCGGCCGTGACCGGGTGGGTGGAGGGCAACTGGTCGGCGCGGTAGGCCCACGCCTTGCGGCGGTTGGCGAAGGTGATCCAGCCGTCCTGGAAGCGGGTCGCCTCGACCAGGGAGAGAGCGCCCATGAAGTCGGCGAAGGACTCCTTGAGCCACAGGTCGTCCCACCACTCCATGGTGACGAGGTCGCCGAACCACATGTGCGCCATCTCGTGCAGGATGACGTTCGCCCGGCCCTCGTACGACGTCCGGGTCACCTTGCCGCGGAAGACGAACTCCTCCCGGAAGGTCACACAGCCCGGGTTCTCCATCGCGCCGATGTTGTACTCCGGTACGAACGCCTGGTCGTACTTCCCGAACGGGTACGGATAGTCGAAGTGGTCGTGGAAGAAGTCCAGGCCCTGCTTGGTGATGGTGAAGATGTCGTCCGCGTCGAAGTGCTTGGCGAGGGACCTGCGGCACAGTGCGCTCAGCGGGATCTCCAGGACGGAGCCTTCCGCCTGGACGGAGCCCCCGGCCGAGGCGCGGCTGTAGTGGTCACGCGCGACGTGGTACGGGCCGGCGACCACCGCCGTGATGTAGGTCGAGATCGGCTGCGTCGGTACGAACCGCCAGGTCGCGGCACCCGTGCCGGTCGGCTCCGGCTCCCCGTCGACGGCGGCGTTGCTCAGCACCGTCCAGTCGGCGGGGGCCGTGACCGAGAAGGTGAACGGCGCCTTGAGGTCCGGCTGTTCGAAGGTGGTGAAGACACGCCGGGCGTCTGCCGGTTCGTACTGCGTGTAGAGGTAGACCTCACCGTCCTCGGGGTCGGCGAAGCGGTGCAGCCCCTCTCCGGTCCGGCTGTACGCGCACTGTGCGTCCACCGTGAGGACGTTCTCCGCCGCCAGCCCCTCGAGCGCGATCCGCGCGCCGTCGAAGACCGCGGCCGGCTTCAGCTCCCGTCCGTTCAGCACCACCGAGGTCACGGAGGAGGCGATGAGGTCGGCGAAGGTGGCGGCGCCCGGTTCGGAACAGCGGAAGCGGATCGTCGTCGTCGACCGGAAGGTGCGCGGCTCCCGCTCGCCGTCCGCGGGATCCGTCCCCGCCTCCGCCCCGACCGCCGACCGCAGGTCCAGGGCGACGTCGTACCCGTCCACGGCCAGCAGCCGGGCCCGCTCCCGGGCCTCGTCACGGGTCAGGTTCTCACCGGGCACGACGGCTCCTTCGGTCTCATCCGTCTCACACTCCGAACGCCGCCATGGTGCCACGCCGCGCCGGCCGGAGGCTGCCGGGAATGGCCGCGGCGCCCTCGGGCGTTGCTGGTACCACCAGCCACGACGTCCGCCTGAGGAGACCGCGTGACCGCCGCACCGGAGAAGACACACCCCTCGAACTCGTCCGGGGCGACCCCGGTCGACTTCTGGTTCGACCCGCTGTGCCCCTGGGCCTGGATCACCTCCCGCTGGGTGCTCGAGGTGGAGAAGCTGCGCCCGATCGAGGTGCGCTGGCATGTGATGAGCCTGGCGGTGCTCAATGAGCCCAAGCTCGACGAGCTGCCCGAGAAGTACCAGGAGATGATGACCACCACCGCCTGGGCCCCGGTGCGGGTCGCCATAGCCGCCGAGCAGAAGTTCGGCAGTGAGGTGCTCGGCCGGCTGTACACCGCCCTCGGCACCCGCTTCCACAACCAGGGCGAGGGCCCGACGCCCGAGGCGATCAGGGCCGCCCTGGAGGACGCGGGTCTCCCGGCCGACCTGGCGGACTTCGCCGGCTCGGACGAGTACGACACCGAGCTCCGCGCCTCTCACCGCGAGGGCATCGAGCTGGTCGGCCAGGAGGTCGGCACCCCGGTGATCGCCGTCCCCGGCGCCGACGGCGAGCGGATCGCGTTCTTCGGCCCGGTCGTCACCCCCACCCCGAGGGGCGAGGCCGCCGCCCGGCTCTGGGACGGCACCCTGCTGGTCGCCTCCACCCCGGGCTTCTACGAGATCAAGCGCACGCGCACGGTGGGCCCCAGCTTCGAGTGACCCCGGGTGCGCGGGGCATGGGCGATACGGCCGCTGTCCGCCGGCCCGTGACACGCTCCGTGTGACGGAAGGCCCCCGCGCGACGGGTACGCGCGGGGGCCTTCCGTTTCCGCCTGCCGGTGAACGGTGAACGGTGAACGGTGAACGGTGAGAAGACGATAAGGGACGCGGAACGGGCCGGGGCCCGCACCCCTCTTCTGTGGGTGCGGGCCCCGGCCCGTTGGAGCGGTACGGGTCACTCCGCCTCGACGGCGGCGCGGCTGCCGCGGTGGCGCAGGGCGCCGATGGCGACCACCAGCGCGGCCACCAGTGTCGACAGGATGACCTGCTCCCGCCCGGCCTCGTCCGTGAGCATGTAGACGAGGACGAAGCCGATCATCGCTGCGGTCGCCCAGGTGAGATACGGGAAGAGCCACATCCGGACGACGAGCCTCTCCGGGCTCTCGCGGAGGATGATCCGCCGCATCCGCAGCTGGGTGAAGCAGATGACCAGCCAGACGAAGAGCGCGACCGCGCCCGAGGAGTTCAGCAGGAACTGGAAGACCGTGTCCGGCCACTTGTAGTTGAAGAACACCGCGACGAAGCCGAAGAGCACCGAGCCCAGGATGGCGGCCTGCGGGACGCCCCGTGCGTTCGTACGGGCGAAGGCCTTCGGTGCGTCGCCGCGCCGGCCGAGCGAGAAGGCCATACGGGAGGCGGTGTAGAGGCCCGAGTTGAGACAGGAGAGCACGGCCGTGAGCACGATGACGTTCATGATCTGGCCGGCGTGCGGGATGCCGATCGAGTTGAGCGCGGCGACGTAGGAGCCGTCCTTGACGATCGAGGCGTCGTCCCAGGGCAGCAGGGCCACCACGACGAAGATCGAACCCAGATAGAAGACACCGATCCGCCAGATCACGCTGTTGGTGGCCTTGGTGACCGCCCGCTGCGGGTCCTCGGACTCTCCGGCGGCGAGGGTGACGATCTCGCTGCCCATGAACGAGAAGACGACCATCAGCACACCGGTGAGGATCGCACCGGGGCCGTTCGGCAGGAAGCCGCCGTGTCCGGTGAGGTTGGCGAACCCCGCCGCCTCGTTCTCCGCGCCGGGCAGCAGCCCGAAGACCGCGAGAGCGCCGATGACGATGAAGGCGGCGATCGCGACGACCTTGATGCCGGCGAACCAGAACTCGAACTCACCGTAGGAGGAGACCGAGGCCAGGTTGGTCGCCGTGAGCACCACCATGACGATCAGCGCCCAGCCCCACTGCGGTACGGCCGGTACCCAGCCCTCCAGGATCTTGGCGCCCGCGGTGGCCTCCACGGCCAGCACCACGACCCAGAAGAACCAGTACAGCCAGCCGATGGAGAATCCTGCCCAGCGCCCGAGCGCCCGGTCCGCGTAGGCGGAGAACGATCCGGATGTCGGGTCGGCCGCGGCCATCTCGCCGAGCATCCGCATCACGAAGACCACCATCGCCCCCACGAGGGCGTACGACAGCAGGATGCCGGGGCCGGCGGCCGCGATGCCGGACGCGGAGCCGACGAACAGGCCCGCGCCGATGACACCACCGATCGCGATCATGGACAGATGGCGGTTCTTCAGTCCGGCCTTGAGACCGTCGGGGGAGGGGGCCTGTCCGGGGCCGCCGTGTTGGGCGTCCGCCTTCGTGGGCGTCGACTGCGCACTCATGTACGGGATCCTTAGCTCTCGGGTTACGAGCTCGGCCAGTGAATCTCAGGAGAAGGTCCAGGAAAACCTTTGATTCCAGATCGTTGCATTCGGTTGCCCTTGAGAAGTGGCGTGTCACACCCAGTGAGGTCTGCCCGGTGGCGGACATGCCACACTCTGGACATGCGCGTCTACCTCGGCTCCGATCACGCCGGTTTCGAACTGAAGAACCACCTCGTCGAGTGGCTCACCGCCCAGGGTCACGACCCCGTCGACTGCGGCCCGCTCATCTACGACGCCCAGGACGACTACCCGCCGTTCTGCCTCCGCGCGGCGGAGCGGACCGCCGCGGACCCGGACAGCCTCGGCATCGTCATCGGCGGCTCGGGCAACGGCGAGCAGATCGCCGCGAACAAGGTCAAGGGCGTCCGTGCGGCGCTGGCCTGGAGCGAGCAGACCGCCGCACTCGGACGCGAGCACAACGACGCCAATGTGATCAGCATCGGTGGACGCATGCACACCCAGGACGAGGCGACCCGGTTCGTCGAGGTCTTCCTGAACACCCCGTACTCGGGCGAGGAGCGGCACACCCGCCGTATCGAGATGCTGACGGCATACGAGACGACGGGCGAGCTTCCGGCGATCCCCGCCCACCACCCCCAGCCGTAGCCCGCACCGGCGCCCACGCCGTACTTGCGCCCGCGTCGGCGACCGTACCCGTACTCGCGTCCGCGTCGGTGCCCGTACCCGTACTCGCGTCCGCGTCGGCGCCGTACCCGCGCCGCTCCCGTGCCCGGGGGCGGCCCGGCCTCGTCCTGCCCGCTTGCCGCCGGCGCGGCGGGCGGGCACCACGAGATCTGCGATTCCTGAGGAGACACCGTGCCCGAGGGGCATACGATCCACCGCCTCGCGGCGGACTGCCTCGACCGCTTCGCGGGCCGGGAAGTCCGGGTCAGCAGCCCCCAGGGCAAGTTCTCCGACGGCGCGGCCCTGCTCGACGGCCAGGTGATGAGCGACGCGGAGGCCCACGGCAAGCATCTGTTCCTCGCCTTCGAGGCGGTGGGCTGGGTCCATGTCCACCTGGGCCTCTACGGCAAGGTCGGCTTCGGGATCCCTCCCGTGCCGGCGCCGGTCGGCCAGGTCCGGATGAGGCTCGTCGGCGGCACCGCGGCCGACGGCCACTACGCCGACCTGCGGGGCCCCACGACGTGTGAGCTGATCACCGCGGCCGAGAAGCAGGCGATACACGACCGGCTCGGTCAGGACCCGCTGCGGCCCGGGGATGACGGCGAAGCGGCGTGGCAGCGGGTGAGCCGCAGCCGAACGAGCGTCGCCGCGCTGCTCATGGACCAGAAGGTGATTGCGGGCGTCGGCAATGTGTACCGTGCGGAGGTCCTCTTCCGGCACGGAATCGACCCGTACCGCGCCGGGCGCGCGCTCACCCGCACCGAGTGGGACGCCATCTGGGCCGATCTGGTCGCCCTGATGCGCGAGGGCGTCCGCAACAACCGCATCGACACCGTCCGCCCCGAGCACACCCCCGAGGCGATGGGCCGCCCGCCGCGCGTCGACGACCACGGCGGCGAGGTCTACGTCTACCGCAGGGCCCACCAGCCTTGCCATATCTGTGGCGGCGAGGTCCGCACCGCCGGCCTCGCCGCCCGAAATCTCTTCTGGTGCCCCGCCTGCCAGCGGGACTGACCGGGGCACCCGGAGGCCTGGATGCAGCTGACGCAGTCCTACGTCATCGGTACCGGCCGGGCGGGCCCGCCGTACCGTTCGGTGTCCACCTCGCCCGACTGCTGCCCGGTCGCGGGACCGTAGCCGAACCGGCGGGGACCGAGGGCTCCGAAGCGGCAGCCCGACCCGTGGGCGCCGCCCACGGGAACGCACGTCGCCCCGTTGCCGGCGCGGCATCGAGAGCGGGACACCCCGCTGCCGCCGCGACCGGCCGGACACCGGCCACGGGCGATCCCGCCGCGGGTACCGGCCGCGCCCGCCCGGCGGCCGGCAGCTGGAACCCGTATCAGCGTTTTCGCACGCAGGCGACCGCATTTGCGCACCGCGCCCCCGCGCCGACGGGCCGAGGCCGAATGCCGAGGAGCCCGGCGCGCCGTGAATCGACGCGCCGCCGAACGGGTGGATAGGGTCCCGGTGAAATGGCACGCGTCGCGGGAGCAGAGACCCCCACGGCCCGGATGCGGAAGCAGGTGCACCGGGTCCGCACCGGCCTGCGCCGAGCCGGGGTCGACTACTTCCGCGGAGACGCCTCCGACTGGATCGCCCTCGCCGCCCTCCTGCTCACCGTCCCGGCCATCGCCACCGGGACGATCGCCGTCCCCGACTGGTGCCCGCCGGCCGCGCTCGTCCTCCCGATCGTCCTCGGCGGACTGCTGCTACGGCCGTCCAGTCTTCTGCTCCTCTACGCCGGGTCGGCAGCGGCACTGATCATCGAGGCCGCGGCGCTCGGCCCGTACTCCCAGGGGCCCTCGCGGGTCAGCCCGGGCACGGTCCTCGTGGTGGGCGCGGTGGGCTTCGTCGGACTGGTCATCGCCCAGTTCCGCAGCCGGGTCGGAGTGCCGTGGCGGCGCGGCGGCACCATGCTCTTCGACCTGCGCGAGCGGATCCGGGTGCAGAGCAAACTGCCGCAGCTGCCCCAGGGCTGGCACCGGGAGATGGCGCTGCGGCCCGCGGGCGGCCAGTCCTTCTCCGGCGACTTCGTCGTGGCGGCCCGTACGAACGGCGGCCGAACCCTGGAGGTCGTCCTCACCGACGTCTCCGGCAAGGGGATGGACGCGGCCTCCCGCGCGCTGCTGCTGTCGGGCGCGTTCGGCGGACTGCTGGGCTCCCTTCCGCCGCACGCCTTCCTCCGCGCCGCCAACGGCTATCTGCTCCGCCAGGACTGGGACGAGGGCTTCGCAACCTCCATCCACCTCGTCCTCGACCTGGACAGCGGGGACTACGAGCTCCTCTCGGCCGGTCACCTCCCCGCCCTGCAGCTCAGCGCCGGAACGGGGCGGTGGGAGGAGAAGAGCGCGGAGGGACCGCTGCTCGGGGTGTACGACGGGGCGCAGTTCGACCCCGTCAAGGGAACTCTGCGCGCCGGTGACGTCCTGATGCTGTTCACCGACGGGCTCGTGGAGTCCGCCGAACGCGAGCTGACGGAAGGCATCGACCGCCTCACCGGCGAAGCCGACCGCTATGTCGCGTCCGGCTTCCACGGCGCGGCCTGGCATCTGATCGAAGCCGTGGCCAAGGACGTCAACGACGACCGTGCTCTGCTGCTGATCTGCCGGGACTGAGCCGGTTCCGAGGGCTCTGCGCGGCCCGGGATGTTTCCTGTGCATCGTCCGC
Source organism: Streptomyces sp. 8N706 (assembly GCF_052245415.1). NCBI lineage: Bacteria > Bacillati > Actinomycetota > Actinomycetes > Kitasatosporales > Streptomycetaceae > Streptomyces > Streptomyces sp. 8N706. Next base: position 19,549 of record NZ_JBQQBW010000019.1, read on the forward strand.
TTTCGGACACCGAACTCCGGCCGGGAGCGCGGGGCACTCGTAGGGGGACATACGTCCCGCGCCCCGCGCCCGTTGCCTGCCTGGGCTGTTGCGAGCCGTCGCGGGCCTTGGGCGAGACACCCGTCGCGGGCGCGTTCCCGGACGTGCGGAGGCCGTTCCCGGACGTGCGGAGGCCGGTGAACGGCAGCTGCTCCTCTCCTCCCGCACGGCTCTGACCGCCACGCGGCGGATATACGCGTACGGCCCCGGAGCATGGGCTCCGGGGCCGTACGTACGCGCTGTGAGAGTGCCCGGCGGGGTGGGTGGGTCAGCCGGCGGGGGTCTTCGTACGGCCGCGGGCCAGTTCGGCCGCGTCCTTCTTGAAGGCCCACTCCAGCTTCGGCTCCATCGCGAAGCGGAACAGCCGCTGTACCGGCGGGGTGCACAGTACGGTCACGATGCCACCGGCGATGAACGTCACGAGGACGGCGCCCCACGGGGTCTGCAGCCAGTCCCAGTTGTCGAACCAGCCCCAGAAGCGCGAGCCCTTGGCGAGGAAGCCGTGCAGCAGGTAGCCGTACAGCGTCCCCGCGCCCAGCGCTGTGAACCACATCTTCCGCCGCGGAACCCAGGCGAAGAAGCAGGCGACCAGCACCATCGAGCAGCCGAACAGCGCCAGCGTCATGATCATGCCGCTCCACCAGGGGGCGGTCAGCTCCTGGGCGCTGTCCCGGTGGTAGAACCACGCGGAGGACATCCGCGGAGCGGCCCAGTAGGCGACGACGAGGGCGACCGCGAAGACCGGTACGGAGAGGATCCGCACCTCACGGCGGCGTACCAGCTGGAAGTGCTCCGGCTTCAGGAACAGACCGGCCACGAAGAACGGCAGGAACTGCAGGACACGCTGCAGATCGAGGTCGTCACCGATGTCGGGCGAGATCGAGGCGAGCGCTCCGATCGCCAGTGCCAGCGGTACCGGCCAGCGGACGACCTTCCACAGCGGGGTGGACATCCGCCAGACGAACAGCGCAATGAGGAACCAGGTCAGGTACCAGGGGTCGAGCAGGCTGATCGGCTGTGTCGGGTCGTCGTCCGCCCAGCGCTTGAAGAAGGAGTACGCGACCTCGAAGACGACATACGGCACCGCGATGGTGGTCACCAGCCGCTTGAGCCGGTCCGCACGCATGTCGAAACTGCGGGAGAAATAGCCGGAGATGATGATGAACGCCGGCATATGGAAGCCGTACACGACCATGTACAGCGCTTCGGCGGTCCGGCTGCCGTCCGTGAGAGGTTCCCACGCATGGCCCATGGCCACCAATACGATGGCCAGGTACTTGGCGTTGTCGAAGAACGAATCACGCTGCTTCGGCTTGCCCTCTCCGGCCGGTGAAGCGGTGGTTCTTCCGTGAGCCGCGGCGTCCCTGTCATCAGGACGCGGGCCCGGGTCGGTGGCCGCCGCATCCCGGGCCGGGGGGAGCGGGGTCCGCTGATAGCCGTGCGGGCGCAACGTGTTCGTCACAGGCCCTCCCACCACGAACTGGGGGAGACGATCCTGGACCTCACTGCGCGTGCGAGGGTCGTGGCAGCGCTGAACATCTGAGGCACCATAGCGTCGGAAGGGGGATTCCGTAAAACCTTCATCCTCCTGTCTACGAATCCAACAGCTACCCGGTTCATGGGAAGTAAACGTGGCCGTCGAGCTGTGGGGTGTGATGGCGCCAAGTGCCCGTTCTGTCACGGCTCATCCCCCTTAAATAGGGCATATGCCCCGCAGGAGTCTCCGGCGGAATGTCCGGTCCATTGAGCCTTTGTCGTCCCCGTCGATGACTCGCACGCAAATTCAGAATTACTGATCGCGGGGCACCGCGGAGCCTGTCGTCGGGCCATATCGCGCACACAGAATTGATCAGGTCTGATTAACCGGAGTACGGGACCCGGGAATTGCCCGGCGCTCCTGCCGGCCGCGGGACGGGAGTGACCGGTGCCACAAAGGCCCGACGGTGTGACCGACGACGCGTCACCCGGGGCTAGCGGGCAACAGGTTGATGGCACCATGGTCACCACGGGGGTGTGCGGGGCATGCTTCCCGGGCCGGTGAGACGTTCCGACCGAGGGTGTGATCCGTTGTGGCCATTTCGCTGTCCGTGGTGGTGCTGTTGGCGATCGTCCTGGTGGTCATGATCCGCGGGGGTTCGCTCAAGGCGGGGCCGGCCATCGTGGCGGCGCTGTTCGGCTTCTTCCTCGCCTCGACGGACATGGCCCCGTCGATCAACCGCTTCCTGAACTCCATATCGGAGACGATCAGCCAGATCAGCTTCTGACCGGGCCCGCTCCGGCCCGGTCCCGAGGGCCGACCGGACCAGGCCCGGACCCGCCCGCGGGCCCATCCGGCCTCCGACGCCCGGTCCGTGTCCGACGGGTCCGGCCTTCGACGACCGGTTCCAGCTTCTGATGACCCGGTCCGGCCTCCGGCGGCCCGTCCGTGTCCGACGACCCGGTCCGGCGCTCCTGTCCGGACCGCCACCGCCGCGGATGCGATCAGCTGCCGACGCGGCGAGCCAGCGCGTCCCGTACGGCGTCCTCGCTCCGCGCGACCGACGCGGTGCCGTCGTCCGCGGTGATGATCGGCCGCTGGATCAGCCGCGGGTGCGCCGCGAGCGCCCCGATCCACCGTTCGCGCTCCGCCGGCTCGCGGGGCCACGCCCGCAGTCCCAGCTCCTTGGCCTCGTCCTCCTGCGTACGGACGATGTCCCACGGTTCCAGCCCGAGCCGGTCCAGTACGGCTCGCAGCTCGTCCGTGGTCGGAGGGTCCTCCAGATAGCGCCGCACGGTGTACTCGGCGCCCTCCTCGTCGAGGAGCTTCACAGCGGACCGGCACTTCGAGCACGCGGGATTCACCCAGATCTCCATGCCCGGCACCCTAGTGGGCCCTGCGGTCAGGCGGTCCGCGCCCGTCACGCCCGGCCTCCTGCCCCGGCCCCCGGCCCCGCGGTCCGGCAGCGCCCGTGGTGCAGGGGCGGCACCCAGGGTGGCGGCATCCAAGGTGGCGTCGCCCATGGCGAAAAAAATGGCTCCGGCACGGCTCCGCGAATGTCGCGAACCGGGCCGGAGCCTCATGGAGCGGGCGACGGGAATCGAACCCGCGTAGCCAGTTTGGAAGACTGGGGCTCTACCATTGAGCTACGCCCGCATGCACCGCCGTACGTGAGGACCGCGGCACGCAGAGCATCGTAGCGGGTTCCCGCGGTCTCCCGCACACCTGGCCCCACCCGCATCAATGCGGCAGCCGCAGCGCGCCCGGGCATGTACCCTACGTGTCGCACCAGCGGGGTGTGGCGCAGCTTGGTAGCGCGTCCGCTTTGGGAGCGGAAGGCCGTCGGTTCGAATCCGGCCACCCCGACAAGATCCATTGTGGGGCTCAACGTACGTGCGGTTACTATGCAAACTGCGTGCTCGTGTGTCTCTAACCGGGCGCGATCCGCTGAAAATCAGCAGAACTCCCAGAAGTCAGCCCCCAAGGAGACCCAACCGTGAAGAGCGCCGTGGAGAACCTGAACCCGACCCGGGTTCGGCTCACTGTCGAGGTGCCCTTCGAGGAGCTCAAGCCCAGCCTCGACGCGGCGTACAAGAAGATCAACCAGCAGGTCACGGTGGCGGGGTTCCGCAAGGGCAAGATCCCGGCCCGCGTCATCGACCAGCGGTTCGGTCGCGGCGCCGTGCTCGAGGAGGCCGTCAACGACGCGCTCCCGAAGTTCTACACCGAGGCGGTCAACGAGGGTGACCTCAACCCGCTGGGGCAGCCCGAGGTCGACATCACCGAGCTGAAGGACGGCGAGCTGCTGGCCTTCACCGCCGAGGTGGACATCCGCCCGGCCATCGAGATCCCGGACTACTCCGGCATCGAGGTCGAGGTCGACGCCGTCGAGGTCTCCGACGAGGACGTCGACAAGTCCGTCGAGCAGCTGCGTGAGCGCTTCGCCTCCACCTCCGCCGTGGAGCGCGCCGCCGCCGAGGGCGATGTCGTGACGATCGACCTCGAGGCCAAGGTCGAGGGCGAGGTGCTGGAGGACGGCGTCGCGAGCGGCGTGAGCTACACCGTCGGCTCCGGCGAGCTCCTCGACGGCATCGACGAGGCCGTGACGGGCCTGGAGGCCGGCGGTACCGCGACCTTCACCTCCGAGCTCAAGGGCGGCTCCGCCGAGGGCAAGGAGGCCGAGGTCAAGGTCGACGTCACCGCCGTCCAGTCCCGTGAGCTCCCGGAGCTCGACGACGAGTTCGCGCAGCTGGCGAGTGAGTTCGACACCCTCGAGGAGCTCAAGGCGGACAGCCGTAAGCGCCTCGAGCAGATGAAGAAGTACGAGCAGGCCACCCAGGCGCAGGAGAAGGTGCTCGACGCCCTCATCGCGCTGGTGGAGGTCCCGATCCCGGAGAAGCTGCTCGAGGACGAGATCCAGACCCGTAAGCACAACCTGGAGCACCACCAGCTCCAGCAGATGGGCCTGGACATCGAGGGTTACCTCAAGATCCAGAACAAGTCCGCCGAGGAGTTCGACGCCGAGCTCCGCGAGCAGGCCGAGAAGGGCATCAAGACGCAGTTCATCCTGGACGAGCTCGTCTCCAAGGAGCAGCTGTCGGTCGGCCAGGAGGAGCTCACCGAGCACCTGATGCGCCGTGCGCAGTCCTCCGGTATGAGCCCGGACCAGTTCGCCCAGGCCGTCGTCGAGGGCGGCCAGGTGCCGATGCTCGTCGGTGAGGTCGCCCGCGGCAAGGCCCTCGCGGTCGTCGTCGAGGCCGCCACCGTCAAGGACACCAACGGCGAGACCGTTGACCTGGACGAGGAGGACGAGACCGCCGAGACGGTCGAGGCCGCGTCCGAGGACGCTGCCGAGGGCGAGAAGGCCGACGAGGCCGCCGGGGACGAGAAGCCCGAGGCCTGACCTCGCCCGCTCCCGTAAGCCGTACGGTGGGCCCGGACGCAGCGTGATCACGCCCGTCCGGGCCCACCGGCGTCTCCCGCGCCGCACCGGCGTCCTCCCGGAGGACTGCTCCGGGAGGGGGCCCCACAGGCGGCCTCCCGGGCTCTGAGAACCCCTCCCGGCCCCCACGGGCGCCCTCCCGCGGCCTCACGGGCGTCCTCCCGGACCTCGTCGGAGCCCGTGAGCCTGCGCTCACAGCGAACAGTTCTCAATGCGGGATGGCGTTGTCCGACCTGCGCGTTAGGGTCCGTAGATACGAGGGCAGGGGAGTCCCCGGGAGACGCCGGAGAGCGTCGGCACCGCCGACCCCCGCGCCCCAGAAGAAGACGCTGAGACGGCCCGTTGCCGTCAGAGACGAGCAGGTGGATACGTGACGAATCTGATGCCTTCCGCCGCCGGCGAGCCGTCCATCGGTGGTGGCCTCGGCGACCAGGTCTACAACCGGCTGCTCAACGAGCGCATCATCTTCCTCGGCCAGCCGGTCGACGACGACATCGCCAACAAGATCACCGCGCAGCTGCTCCTCCTTGCCGCTGATCCGGACAAGGACATCTACCTCTACATCAACAGCCCCGGTGGCTCGATCTCGGCCGGCATGGCGATCTACGACACCATGCAGTACATCAAGAACGACGTGGTCACCATCGCCATGGGCCTGGCGGCTTCGATGGGCCAGTTCCTGCTGAGCGCCGGCACCCCCGGCAAGCGGTTCGCGCTGCCGAACGCCGAGATCCTGATCCACCAGCCCTCCGCGGGCCTGGCGGGTTCCGCCTCGGACATCAAGATCCACGCCGAGCGGCTGCTGCACACCAAGAAGCGGATGGCGGAGCTGACCGCCTTCCACACGGGGCAGACCGTCGAGCAGATCACTCGCGACTCCGACCGTGACCGCTGGTTCTCCGCCGACGAGGCCAAGGACTACGGCCTGGTCGACGAGGTCATGACCTCCGCCTCGAGCGTTCCGGGCGGGGGCGGCACCGGGGCCTGACCCTGGACGCCACCCCGCAAGCCGACCCCCAGCCCATGATCGCCACCAGGATGGTGAAGAACCCGATGAACAACTTCCCCGGCACCGGCCTGTACGAGGGCCCCAACGCAGAGTCCCGCTATGTCGTTCCGCGCTTCGTCGAGCGCACCTCCCAGGGCGTGCGCGAGTACGACCCGTACGCCAAGCTCTTCGAGGAGCGCGTGATCTTCCTGGGCGTCCAGATCGACGACGCCTCGGCCAATGACGTCATGGCGCAGTTGCTGTGCCTGGAGTCGATGGACCCCGACCGGGACATCTCCATCTACATCAACTCGCCGGGTGGCTCGTTCACCGCGCTCACGGCGATCTACGACACGATGCAGTTCGTGAAGCCCGACATCCAGACGGTCTGCATGGGGCAGGCGGCATCCGCCGCCGCCGTGCTGCTCGCGGCCGGCACGCCCGGCAAGCGGATGGCGCTGCCGAACGCCCGTATCCTGATCCACCAGCCGTACAGCGAGACCGGTCGCGGACAGGTCTCCGACCTGGAGATCGCGGCCAACGAGATCCTGCGGATGCGCTCGCAGCTGGAGGAGATGCTGGCCAAGCACTCCACCACGCCCATCGAGAAGATCCGGGACGACATCGAGCGCGACAAGATCCTCACCGCCGAGGAGTCGCTTGAGTACGGCCTGGTGGACCAGATCGTGTCCACCCGCAAGACCAGCGTCGGGTTGGGCTGACACCTCCCGTCAGGGACGTCGCCCCTTGGACCGGTCACGGACAAGTGAACCGGCCCAAGGGGGGCCCGCACGGGGGGCCCGGCAAGGTACCGTCGTTAGGCAAGCACCCGGGTCTGCGCAAGCGATGCAGATCCCAGGCGAAGGGGAAGCACCTCGTGGCACGCATCGGTGACGGCGGCGACCTGCTCAAGTGCTCGTTCTGCGGAAAGAGCCAGAAGCAGGTGAAGAAGCTCATCGCGGGGCCTGGTGTGTATATCTGCGACGAGTGCATCGACCTCTGTAACGAGATCATCGAGGAGGAGCTCGCCGAGACCTCGGAGGTGCGGTGGGAGGAGCTTCCCAAGCCGCGCGAGATCTATGAGTTCCTCGAGGGCTATGTCGTCGGTCAGGAAGCCGCCAAGAAGGCGCTGTCCGTGGCTGTCTACAACCACTACAAGCGGGTGCAGGCCGGCGAGACCGGGCAGGGCGGGCGCGACGACGGCATCGAGCTGGCGAAGTCCAACATCCTGCTGCTCGGGCCCACGGGCTCCGGCAAGACCCTGCTCGCCCAGACGCTCGCGCGGATGCTCAACGTCCCCTTCGCCATTGCCGATGCCACCGCGCTCACCGAAGCGGGCTATGTCGGCGAGGATGTCGAGAACATCCTTCTCAAGTTGATCCAGGCCGCCGACTACGACGTCAAGAAGGCCGAGACCGGCATCATCTACATCGACGAGATCGACAAGGTCGCCCGCAAGAGCGAGAATCCGTCGATCACCCGTGATGTGTCCGGCGAGGGCGTCCAGCAGGCCCTGTTGAAGATTCTGGAAGGCACCACGGCATCCGTGCCCCCGCAGGGCGGCCGAAAGCACCCGCACCAGGAGTTCATTCAGATCGACACGACGAACGTGCTGTTCATCGTGGGCGGCGCCTTCGCCGGTCTTGAGAAGATCATCGAGTCCCGGGCCGGCGCGAAGGGTATCGGTTTCGGCGCGACGATCCGCTCCAAGCGTGAGATCGACTCCTCGGACCACTTCCGCGAGGTCATGCCGGAGGACCTGGTGAAGTTCGGGATGATCCCGGAGTTCATCGGCCGGCTTCCCGTCATCACCTCGGTCCACAACCTCGACCGCGAGGCGCTGCTCCAGATCCTCGTCGAGCCGCGCAACGCGCTGGTGAAGCAGTATCAGCGGCTCTTCGAACTCGACGGTGTGGAGCTGGACTTCGACCGCCCGGCGCTCGAGGCCATCGCGGACCAGGCGATCCTCCGCGGCACCGGCGCGCGCGGTCTGCGCGCCATCATGGAGGAGGTCCTGATGTCGGTGATGTACGAGGTGCCGTCGCGCAAGGACGTCGCACGGGTCGTCGTCACCGAGGACGTCGTGCACTCGAATGTGAACCCCACTCTCGTCCCGCGCGAGCCGCGAGCTATCGGCAAGGGCGAGCGCCACGAGAAGAGCGCGTAAAGGCCCTGTCCGCGCGGCCCTGTCGGAGGCCGCGACTCCTGTCGGGCCGCGACTCCGGACTCCGCCACGGCACTCCCGGGCCTTCGGCCGGTGAAGCCCCCGGAGGCAGCAGGAGGGGACACCCCGACTGCCTGGTGAGGCATCACATCCGACGCCCTGGTGTGCGCATGGAGAGTTCCAGCGCCGGTCCTGCGAGACCACGGCGGCAGATGCCGAAGGCCGGGGAGACGGATCCGAGAGCGCAGGCAGCGCGAAAGGGGCGCCCGGCAACTGCCGGGCGCCCCTTCGTCGGCCCCTGTCGTACGCGGGTGTCTACTTCTCGACGCGGACGTCGTTGCGCAGCTTCGCCGTTGTCGCCGCCCAGTCCTCGACCGACGGCGGCTGGAGGGCGCTCGGGTCGGTGGCGCCCTCCTGCGGGCCCCACACGACGAGAGCGGCCGTGCTGCTGTCGCCCCACACGCAGAACGGCGTCTTCACCAGGCCGAGGTCGTACTCGCCGCACTTCATGAGGTCGCCGTCGAAGCCGGAGGGCGTCTGCTCCGTCGCCTTGGAGCTCTTGAACGGGCCATCGGTGAGAATGGCGTTGACCGCGGCGTCGGGGTCAGTGACATCGCCGTACGCGCCCGCGAAGACCAGCTGGCCCTCGCCGCTCTTGTACCCGGCGGTGACGGAGGTGCCGTCCTCGATGCCCTTGTCGTTGACGGCCTGGGACGCCGGGGGCTTCTTCGTGTCGTCCTTGGTGTACTGGCCCCCGATGACGGTCTGCGGCGTGGCCAGCTTGTACGCGTCGCCGCCTCCGCCGCCGCCGACGATGAAGTACGCACCCGCGGCTATCACGGCCACGCCCACGATGCCGGCGATGATGCCGATCGTCTTGCCCTTGCCGCCGCCCTGACCGGGAGGCGGCGGGGGGACGTAACCGGGCTGCGGCGGCTGGCCGTACGGGCCGGGCTGCTGGGGCTGGCCCGGGTAGCCGTAGCCCTGCTGCGGCGGTACGGGGCCGCCCTGCTGCGGGTAGCCGTACCCGGGCTGGCCCTGCGGTGGCTGGCCCTGCGGCGGCTGGCCGTACGGGCCGGGCTGCTGTGGCTGACCGCCGTACGGGCCGGGCTGCTGCGGCGGGCCGCCGTACGGGCCCGGCTGCTGCGGCGGGCCGCCGTACGGACCCGGCTGGTTGTAGCTCATGGGGTTCCTCTCGCTGCTGCTACTTGATCTCGACGCGAGCGTCGTTGCGTACCTTGGCGGCGGTCTCCGCCGCGCCGTCGAGGTCGGCGTTGCCCGCGATGGCGGCCACCGGGTCGACGGTCATGACCCCGCCGACCGTGCTGGAGTCGCCCCAGATGCACACGGGAATCTCCGCCGACTTGACCGGGGCGCCGGGCTCATCGTTGATGATCTTGAACTTCTGGCACTTCATGACCGCGCTGCCCAGCCCGTCGGGCTCCATCTCCTCCGGGCTGCCGACCGGCTCGACCGTGCCGTCCTCGTCCTCCGACGCGGACTTCGTCAGCACGACGAACATCGCGTCGACGACCTGCTCGGGGCTCTCGATTCCGCCCCAGACGCCCGTGAGCAGCATCTGCTTCTTGGAGGAGGTGGAGTACTCGGCCTGGACCGGGTGCGGGTCGGAGACACCCGGGATCTCGGTGAGCTCCTCCTTTTCGCCGGAGCTCATGCTGGAGTCGTCCTTGCCCGGTCCCTGTCGCTCGAACTCCGTGGCCACGGTCGCCGGCGTGGTCAGCTTGTGGGGGCCGTCGTCCTCCGCTCCGCCGGCCCCGGCGACGTAGAAGACACCGCCGACGAGGGCGGCGACCGCCACCACCGCACCGATGACGATGCCGATCCGCTTGTTGCCGCCGCCCTGGGGAGGCATCGGCATCTGACCATACGGGGCCTGCTGGCCGTAGGGTCCCGGCTGCCCGTAGCCGCCGGGCTGTTGCGGCTGGCCGTAGGGGCCGGGCTGTTGGCCCTGCCCCGGGTAGCCGTAGCCCGGCTGCGGCGGTACCTGGCCCTGCGGTGGGTACCCGTAACCGGGCCGGCCGGCCGCCCCGCCCTGGCCGTACGGGTTCGGCTGCCCCCCGCCGTACGGACCTGGCTGGGGCGGCGGCTGGTTGTAGCTCATTGCGTCCCCTCGATGCACATGACAGTAGCGTCACATCCTTCCGGACGACTTACGCCGGCTTTACCTCGGGGCTGCAACAGCTTGGAAACCGTTGCCGGGAGGCTTCCGGCACAAGTGGCCCAATCCGGGCCGCCAGGGACCCCGGCCGCGGCTGCGGCGCCCGGCCCGGCGGGCGGGGGAAGTGGTTCGTAACAGCCCCGGCACGGCCCTTAGACTGACCGTCGTGACCGACAACACCCAGCGCCCCCACGACGGGGCTGTGCAGCCGACGAGTCCCCCCATCGATCTGCCGACCCAGTACGCACCGGCCGAGGTGGAGGGGCCGCTGTACGAGCGCTGGGTGGAGCGGGGTTACTTCGAGGCGGACGCGAAGAGCGACAAAGAGCCCTACACGATCGTCATCCCGCCGCCGAACGTCACCGGCTCCCTCCACCTGGGCCACGCCTTCGAGCACACACTCATCGACGCCCTCACCCGCCGCAAGCGGATGCAGGGGTACGAGACGCTGTGGCAGCCGGGCATGGACCACGCCGGCATCGCCACGCAGAACGTCGTCGAGCGCGAGCTCGCCAAGGAGGGCAAGTCCCGGCACGACCTGGGCCGCGAGGCGTTCGTCGAGCGCGTCTGGAAGTGGAAGGCCGAGTCCGGGGGGCAGATCTCCGGCCAGATGAAGCGCCTCGGCGACGGCGTCGCCTGGTCGCGCGAGCGCTTCACCATGGACGAGGGGCTCTCCCGGGCCGTCCAGACCATCTTCAAGCGGCTCTACGACGACGAGCTGATCTACCGCGCCGAGCGCATCATCAACTGGTGCCCGCGCTGTCTGACCGCCATCTCGGACATCGAGGTGGAGTACCAGGACGACGACGGCGAGCTCGTCTCCATCCGCTACGGCGAGGGCGACAACTCCATCGTCGTCGCCACGACCCGCGCCGAGACGATGCTCGGTGACACCGCCGTCGCCGTCCACCCCGACGACGAGCGGTACCGGCACCTGGTCGGCACCGAGATCGAGCTGCCGCTGACCGGCCGCCGTATCCCGGTCGTCGCGGACGAGCACGTCGATCCGGAGTTCGGCACCGGCGCCGTCAAGGTGACGCCTGCGCACGACCCGAACGACTTCGAGATCGGACAGCGCCACGGCCTGCCGAATCTCGCGGTCATGGACGAGCACGCCGTCATCACCGCGCACGGCCCGTTCCAGGGGCTGGACCGCCTCGAGGCCCGCTCCACCATCGTCGCCGCGCTGCGCGCCGATGGCCGGATCGTCGCCGAGAAGCGCCCGTACACCCACTCCGTCGGGCACTGCTCGCGCTGCAAGACGACCATCGAGCCCCGGCTGTCCATGCAGTGGTGGGTCAAGGTGGGCCCGCTCGCCCGGGCCGCGGGCGACGCCGTCCGCGACGGCCGGGTCGCCATCCACCCCAAGGAGATGGAGTCCCGCTACTTCGGCTGGGTCGACAACCTCCACGACTGGTGCATCTCGCGTCAGCTGTGGTGGGGTCACCGGATTCCGGTCTGGTACGGGCCGGAGGGCGAGGCCGTCTGCGTCGGCCCCGACGAGGAGCCGCCGAGCGGCGAGGGCTGGAGGCAGGACAGCGATGTCCTGGACACCTGGTTCTCGTCCGGCCTGTGGCCGTTCTCCACACTCGGCTGGCCCGAGCGGACGGAGAGCCTGGAGAAGTTCTATCCGAACTCCGTCCTGGTCACCGGCTACGACATCCTCTTCTTCTGGGTCGCCCGGATGATGATGTTCGGGCTCTACGCGATGGACGGCACGCCGCCGTTCCACACCATCGCCCTCCACGGCATGGTCCGCGACCAGTTCGGCAAGAAGATGTCGAAGTCCTTCGGCAACGCGGTCAACCCGCTGGACTGGATGGACACCTACGGCTCCGACGCCGTCCGCTTCACCCTGGCCCGCGGCGCCAACCCCGGTGTCGATGTGCCGATCGGCGAGGACTGGGTCCAGGCGTCCCGCAACTTCGCCAACAAGATCTGGAACGCGACACGCTTCGCGCTGATGAACGGCGCGACGGTCGAGGGGGAACTCCCGCCCGCGGAGCGGCTGTCGGCGGCGGACCGCTGGATCCTCTCCCGGCTGAACAGCGTCGTCGCCGAGGTGGACGCGTACTACGACGACTACCAGTTCTCCAAGCTCAGCGAGACCCTGTTCCACTTCGCCTGGGACGAGGTCTTCGACTGGTACGTCGAGCTGTCCAAGACCACCTTCCAGAAGGGCGGCCCGGCGGCCGATGCCTCCCGGCGGGTTCTCGGCGAGGTCCTGGACGTCACCCTCCGGCTGCTGCACCCGGTGGTTCCCTTCGTCACCGAGACGCTGTGGACCACGCTCACCGGCCAGGAGTCGCTGGTCATCGCCAACTGGCCGTCCGACAGCGGCTTCCGTGACACCGACGCGGAGCGGGAGATCGAGACCGTCCAGCAGGTGGTCACCGAGGTCCGCCGGTTCCGCGCCGACCAGGGTCTTCAGCCCGGCCAGAAGGTCCCGGCCCGGCTGGACCTGGCCGGTACGGCGCTCGCGGCCCACGAGGACGCGATCCGTCAGCTGCTGCGCCTCCAGCCGGAGGGCGAGGGCTTCACGGCCACCGCCACCCTGCCGGTCGCGGGTGCCACGGTCGCCCTCGACCTGTCGGGTGCCATCGATGTGGAGGCGGAGCGCAAGCGGCTGGCCAAGGATCTGGCCGCGGCGCAGAAGGAGCTCTCCCAGACCACGGCGAAGCTCGGCAACGAGGCCTTCCTCGCGAAGGCCCCGGACCAGGTCGTGGAGAAGATCCGCAAGCGGCGGGAGGCGGCCGAGGCCGATATCGAGCGAATCTCCGCCCAGCTGGACGGGCTGCCGCAGGCCTGACCGACTGCCCGGGCGGCCGCAGCGGCCGCCCGGGGCCGCTTTTCGCGTATCTGCTGGGCCGTGACGAGGTCTTCGACTACGGAGGCGTCTCCTGCCAGGCGTCCTCGGGCCGTGGAGGCGGTCACGCACGACGACCCGCTGCCCTACGCGGGCATGGCGGGCCGGGTCGGGCAGCACCAGAGCCGCACCGAGCGCCGTCGGGCCGAACAGTTATCCGGCGGCTCCGGGGCGGTTGGGGCCGTCCGGGGCGGTTCCGGCCGTCCGGAGCGTGTCCGGCCTTCCGCGACGTGTCCGGCCGTCCGGGGGCGGCCCCGTACGCTCGTGGACGGCCTCCTACCAGGGCGCGGCGCGGCCGTACCGGCTCCGTAGACTGGGGGCGTGAGTGAGCCCCCCGAGACCGACGACCCCGACGGCCCCGACCCCTTCGAGGAGATCGTCGGAGCCGAGACCGAACGTGACCCGGACCTGGCGGTGATCGAGGCCGGAAGCCGGACCCTGCGCACCCAGGCCGGGCCGCCCCAGGGCGACGGTGTCCCGGCCCGCCCGCAGGACCCGGAGGTCGACCGGGCGCTGCGCGAGGTCGAGAGCGCCCTGGCCGACCGGTGGCCGGAGACCAAGCTCGACCCGTCGCTGGTGCGTATCGAGGCGCTGATGGACGTCCTCGGCGAGCCGCAGCGCGCGTACCCCTCGATCCACATCACCGGCACCAACGGCAAGACCAGCACGGCCCGGATGATCGAGGCGCTGCTGGCCACGTTCGAGTTGCGTACGGGCCGCTACACCAGCCCGCACGTCCAGTCGGTGACCGAGCGGATCAGCCTGGACGGCGCGCCGGTGTCCGCCGAGCGCTTCATCGAGACGTACCGCGACCTCCAGCCGTATCTGGAGATGGTCGACGCCGCGCAGGAGCACCGGCTGTCCTTCTTCGAGGTGCTCACGGGTATGGCGTACGCGGCGTTCGCCGACGCACCGGTCGATGTGGCGGTGGTCGAGGTCGGGATGGGCGGCAGCTGGGACGCCACGAATGTGGTCGACGGGCAGGTCGCCGTGGTGACGCCCATCGCGCTGGACCATACGGACCGGCTGGGCACCACGCCCGGCCAGATCGCCGGGGAGAAGGCCGGCATCATCAAGGAGGCCGCCACCGTCGTCCTGGCCCAGCAGCCGGTGGACGCGGCCCAGGTGATGCTCAAGCGGGCGGTCGAGGTCGACGCCACGGTCGCACGGGAGGGCATGGAGTTCGGGGTCGCCCACCGGGAGGTCGCGGTCGGCGGGCAGCTGCTGACGCTGCGCGGCCTGGGCGGCGAGTACCCGGACGTCTTCCTGCCGCTGCACGGAGCGCATATGGCGCACAACGCGGCGGTGGCGCTGGCGGCGGTCGAGGCCTTCTTCGGGATCGGCTCGCAGCACGCCCGTACGCTCGACATCGACACCGTGCGCTCGGCGTTCGCGTCGGTCGTCTCGCCGGGCCGCCTGGAGGTCGTCCGCAAGAGCCCGACGGTGATCCTGGACGCCGCGCACAACCCCTCGGGGGCGCGGGCCGCGTCGGAGGCGGTCACCGAGGCGTTCGGTTTCAGCCGTCTGGTCGGGGTGGTCGGCATGAGCGGCGACAAGGATGTGAAGGGCTTCATGGAGGCCTTCGAGCCGATCTTCGCGGAGGTCGTGGTGACCCGGAACTCCAGCCATCGCGCCATGGACGTGGACGAGCTGGCGGCGCTCGCGGTGGAGGTGTTCGGGCAGGAGCGGGTGCAGGTCGAGCCGAGACTCGACGATGCCCTGGAAGCGGCGATCACCCTGGCGGAGGAGGAGAGCGAGTTCTCCGGCGCGGGTGTGCTGGTGACCGGCTCGGTGATCACGGTCGGCGAGGCCCGGCTGCTGCTGGGAAGGGGCTGAGATGCGAACCCTGTGTGCGAGCACGCTGATCGGTGAGTTCTTCGTCATCGGCTTCGCGGGGCTGGTCGCGATGCAGACATCGGATCTGTCGGCGGCCACGGTCTGGACGGTGAGCGGCGTCGCCATGCTGCTCTGTGTGCTGCTGTGCGGGATGCTGGGACGGCCGGGGGCGGTGCAGATCGGCTGGGCGCTGCAGCTCGGGCTGATCGCCTCCGGCTTCGTCGTCCCGGTGATGTACTTCCTCGGAGCGTGCTTCGCGGGGCTGTGGTGGGCCTCGGTCCGCTACGGCCGGAAGGTCGACGAGGCGAGGGCCAGGTTCGCGGCGCGGTCGGCGGACCCGGGGACGGGCGCTGTGTGATGGCGCGGTCGCTCACCCATGTAGCCTCTTCGCACCCGCACAGTGCCTCGGGGACCCGGGCCGCGCGGCGTCAGCCGCCTCTGCCACCGCGCCCGGAGAACACAGCTAAGGAGCCCGCACCGTGAGCCAGCGCACGCTCGTCCTTCTCAAGCCCGATGCCGTACGACGCGGTCTGATCGGTGAGGTCATCGGCCGGATCGAGCGGAAGGCCGGCTGGAAGATCAGCGCGCTGGAGCTGCGCGACCTGGACCGCCCCGTGCTGGAGCAGCACTACGCCGAGCACGTCGGCAAGCCGTTCTACGAGCCGCTGGTGGAGTTCATGTCCTCCGGCCCGGTCGTGGTGATGGTCGTCGAGGGCGAGCGGGTCATCGAGGGTCTGCGGACACTGGCCGGGCCGACCGATCCGATCGCCGCCGCGCCCGGCAGCATCCGGGGCGACTTCGGCACGATTGTCCGGGAGAACCTCATTCACGCCTCGGACTCGGAGGAGTCCGCGGAGCGAGAGCTGAAGATTTTCTTTCCCCGCCTTGCCTGACGCCCTGTCAGCCGTAATCCGCTTGTGACCTGGGGCGATCGAATAAATTCGATCGCCCCTTGGCATACGCGCAGCGATTGGGGGAACCTGTCACTCCGACACGACGTCACCAATACGGGGGTAGGCGCGTGTTCTGCTGACAATTGGCGGAGTAACCCTCGCGGCGCGTTCCAGCGAGCGTGACTACGATGGAAACCTCCACACCCACAGCGCCCGCCCTGCCGACCTGCAACTCATCATCGCTCCAGCTGGGAAGGCCAGACGTATCCTCATGGGGAACAATATGTCGTTCATCGGCCGTGACATGGCTGTCGACCTCGGCACCGCCAACACGCTGGTGTACGTCAGGGGTCGCGGGATCGTCCTCAACGAGCCATCCGTCGTCGCCATCAACACCAATACCGGCGGCATCCTGGCGGTCGGTGCCGAAGCGAAGAAGATGATCGGCCGCACCCCCGGCAACATCGTCGCCGTACGTCCGCTCAAAGACGGCGTCATCGCCGACTTCGAGATCACGGAGCGGATGCTCCGCTACTTCATCCTGAAAATCCACAAGCGCCGTTATCTGGCGCGCCCCCGCGTCGTGGTGTGTGTGCCCTCCGGTATCACCGGTGTCGAGCGCCGTGCCGTCATCGAGGCGTCCACCCAGGCGGGCGCCCGCCAGGTGCACATCATCGAGGAGCCGATGGCGGCGGCGATCGGCTCTGGCCTCCCGGTCCACGAGGCCACCGGCAACATGGTGGTCGACATCGGCGGCGGCACCACCGAGGTCGCCGTGATCTCGCTCGGCGGAATCGTCACGGCACAGTCGATCCGGGTCGCCGGTGACGAGCTGGACAACGCGATCATCCAGCACATCAAGAAGGAGTACAGCCTCCTTCTCGGTGAGCGCACCGCCGAGAACATCAAGATGACCATCGGCTCGGCGTACGACCTCGAGCAGGAGGAGCACACCGAGATCCGCGGTCGCGACCTGGTCAGCGGCCTGCCGAAGACCGTCGTCATCTCCGCCGCCGAGGTCCGCAAGGCCATGGAGGAGCCGGTCAACTCGATTGTGGACGCGGTCAAGACCACGCTCGACAAGTGCCCGCCGGAGCTGTCCGGCGATGTGATGGACCGCGGCATCGTGCTGACCGGCGGCGGTGCGCTGCTGCGCGGTCTCGACGAGCGGCTGCGCCGTGAGACCGGTATGCCGATCCATATCGCCGAGGACCCGCTGGACTCGGTCGCGCTGGGTTCCGGCAAGTGTGTGGAGGAGTTCGAGGCGCTCCAGCAGGTGCTGGACGCCCAGCCCCGCAGATGACGCACGGGACGGATTCCGCCGTGCGGTGACGGTGTTCCGCACGGCGGATCGTTCGCACAACAAAACAACAGCTTCCGATCCGCACCCTGTTCGCATTCAGGCATGACACTCCCGACCGGCGGGCCCGCAGCCGTCCGGTCCGACGAGGAAGGCACGGCCGCCGCACGTGAGGGACACACGAGAGAGCCGGTTGCTCCTGGTGCTGCTGATCGCCATCGCGTTCGCACTGATCACGGTGGATATCCGTGGCGGCGAGGATTCCCCGCTCGACAGCGTCCGGCAGGCAGCCGCGTCGGCCTTCGGGCCCGTGGAGAACGGCGTCGCCTCCGCCGTGAACCCGATCGGCAACGCCATCGGCGCCGTCCGCGACTCGGGTGAGCGGCACGACCGGATCAGCAGACTCGAACGCGAGAACGCGGCGCTCAAGGTGAAGCTCGGCAGCGATGTCCGCACCCGGGGGCGCGCCGCCGAACTCGACAAGATGCTGAAGACCGCGGGTGCCGGCCGGTACGGCATCAAGGGTGCCGAGGTCATCGCCATAGGAGCCGCGCAGGGCTTCTCCTGGACCGTCACCATCGACGCGGGCAGCGAGGACGGCATCACCCGCGATATGACGGTCCTCAACGGAGACGGCCTGGTCGGCCGGGTCACCACGGTCGGACCCTCCACAGCGACCGTGCTGCTGGCCAACGACCCGGACTTCACCGTCGGCACACGCATGGAGAAGACCGCCGAGCTGGGCTTCGCCACCGGGCAGGGAGACCGTCCGCTGCGGGTGCAGCTCCTCAACGGCAAGGCCAGGGTGGCGAAGGGGGACCGGCTGGTCACCTTCGGCTCGCGCGCCGACAAGCCGTTCGTACCCGGTGTGCCGGTCGGCGAGGTCGTCCGTGTCGACCCCGCGAACGGCGCCCTCACCCGTACCCTCCAGGTCCGTCCGTACGTCGGCTTCACCAAGCTCGACATCGTCGGCGTGGTGGTCCAGCCGCCGCGCAAGGACCCCCGCGACACGGTGCTCCCGCCGCCCGTGAAGCCGAAGCCGACGCCCACGGTGACCGTCACCGTCACCCCCTCCGCCGACGGTTCGGGAGCCCCTATGGACGAGGCGAGCGAGCCCGCCGCCGGGGCGACTCCCGCCGGGGGCGGGGAGAGTCCCGCCGGCGACGGGGCGAGTCCCGCCGGCGACGGGGCGAGTCCCGCCGGCGCCGCGGAAACGCCCGCCCCGCGTCCCACCAGGAGCTGACCCCCATGCGCTTCAACCGGATGCTGCTCTCGGCCACGCTGGTGGTCGTCGCGCTCGTCGTCCAGGTGAGCATCCTCGCCCGGCTCCAACTGCCGGGTGCGGTGCCCGATCTGATGCTTCTCGTCGTGCTCGCCCTCGCCCTCGTGTACGGGCACGTCGGCGGCGCCCTCGTCGGGTTCGGAGCCGGACTGCTGGCCGACCTGGCGCCGCCCGCCGACCACGCGGTGGGCCGCTACGCGCTGGTGCTGTCGATCGTCGGCTACCTCGCGGGGCTGGCGAAGCCGGAGAACGGCCGGCTGCGCTCGGCGGCCGGACCGCTGCTCGTCGTGGTGGGCGCGGCCGTGAGCACCACGTTGATGTACGCGGGCGTCGGCGCCCTCGTCGGAGACACCGCGGCCCGCCAGGTCGGCCTCGTCAGCCTGGTCCTCACGGCCACGCTCTACGACCTGCTGCTCGCGCCCTTCGTGGTACCGGGGGTCATGGCACTGGCCCGGCGCGCCGACAACGACCCGATGGCCGAGCCCTCGGGCAGCGCAGGCGGAACGGACGCGGCGCTGCGGGGCTTCGGGACCACCGGCAGCCTCCTCAAGCCGAGAGCGCGCACCAGCCGTACGAACGGTGTCGGCCGGCTCCGCGGCGGTCGCGGCAGTGTGCTCGGCGGTTCGGTCAGGAGCCGGGCGGGGCGCCTCAAGGGGGTCAAGCGGCTATGAGCCCCGACGGACCCGTCGCCCACCGTCCCTCCGTCGCCCACCGCCACCCTCAACGGAGGCGCCCCGCACTATGAGCAATATTCCCGAAACCGGGCGCACTCCCCGGGTCACCATCCGCCTGGTCGCCCTGCAGATCCTGGTGTTCTCGCTGCTGCTCACCCTGGGAGGGCGGCTCTGGTACCTCCAGATCCGCAACGGCGACGAATACGCCGACGAGGCCGCCAGCAACCACGTCCAGCAGGTCGTCCAGCCCGCGACCCGGGGCTCCATCCTGGACGCCCGCGGAGTGCCGCTCGCCGACAACGAGACCCGCCTCGTCGTCTCCGCCAGCCGTACCGAGCTGTTGAAGATGAAGGACGACGGCAAGGCCGTCCTCGACCGGCTCGCCGGAGTCCTCGGTATGAAGCCCGAGGAGGTCAGCGAGAAGGTCCGGCTGTGTGACGCCAAGACCCCCCAGCCCTGCTGGAACGGTTCCCCCTACCAGCCCATCCCGGTCACCGACGAGGCCACCACGCAGCAGGCGCTGCAGATCCGTGAGCGCGCCGAGGACTTCCCCGGGATCACCGCCGAGCCCACCGCCGTACGCCGCTACCCCGCGCCGCTCAAGGCCAACACCGCCCAGGTGCTCGGGTATCTCTCGCCCGTCACCGACGAGGAGATCGAGAAGGCCAAGGACGGCCGTTCCCCGTTGCTGCGCTCCGACCAGATCGGCCGCTCGGGGCTGGAGCGCAGCTACGACAAGTACCTGCGCGGCAAGGCCGGTGTCACCCGCTACGAGGTGGACAACCTCGGCCGGGTCATCGGCCAGGAGCGCAGCGACCCGTCCGAGGCCGGTTCCTCCGTCGTCACCAGCATCGACGCCCGCGTGCAGGCCATAGCGGAAAAGGAGCTGGACGGGGCCATGAAGGAGGCCCGCAAGCAGATCGACCGCAACACCAACCGCCCGTACGAGGCGGACGCGGGCGCGGTCGTGGTCATGGAGGCCAAGACGGGACGGGTGGTCGCGATGGCGTCCAACCCCGACTACGACCCGAACGCCTGGGTCGGCGGTATCTCCGGCAAGGACTACACCCGGATGACCAGCAAGAAGTCCAACTACCCGCTGCTCAACCGGGCCATCCAGGGACAGGCCGCACCCGGCTCCATCTTCAAGGTGATCTCCACCGCCGCCTCGGTCAACGCCGGCTACGACTTCAACGGCGGCTACAACTGCGGCAGTTCGTACAGCATCGGCGGACAGGTCTTCAAGAACTTCGAGTCGCAGAGCCATGGCTCGATCGACCTGGGGCGGGCCCTGGAGGTCTCCTGCGACACCGTCTTCTACGCCCTCGCGCACCAGCAGTGGAAGAAGGACGGCGGGCTCAAGCCGAAGAAGGACGCCAAGGACTGGTTCTTCAGGACCGCGCACCAGTTCGGCCTCGGCGCGGAGACCGGGATCGACCTGCCCAACGAGGTCACCGGCCGGGTCCCCGACCGCCAGTGGAAGAAGGACTTCTGGAAGGCCAACAAGGACAGCTGGTGCAAACGGGCCAAGGCCTGGCCGGGGAAGAAGGACTACGAGACCCTCCTCGCCCGGGAGGGCTGCCTCGAGGGCATGAAACTGCACGCCTACGACGCGGTGAACTACTCCATCGGCCAGGGCGACACCCTCGTCACCCCCATCCAGATGGCGACCATCTACTCCGCGATCAGCAACGGCGGCACGCTCTACAACCCCTCCGTCGGCAAGGCGGTCATCAGCCCCGACGGCAAGCACATCGAGGAGATCAAGCCCCAGCCCCACGGGAAGCTCCCGGTGAAAAAGAAGACCCTCAACCAGATGGACGAGGCCCTCGCCGGCGTCGCCACCCGGGGCACCGCCGCCTGGCGGTTCGGCGGCTGGCCCCAGGACGAGATCCCGATGCACGCCAAGACCGGTACGGCCGAGGTCTACGGCAAGCAGACCACGTCCTGGTTCGCGACCTACACCAAGGACTACTCGATCGTCATGACGATCTCCCAGGGCGGCACCGGCTCCGGCGCCTCCGGTCCGGCGGTGCGCAAGATCTACAACGCGCTGTACGGGGCCGACGAGAAGGGCGGCATCGACAAGAAGCGCGCGCTGCTCCCCGAGCCTGAGAAGTCGCTGCCGAAGATCGAGAAGGACGGTTCGATCCAGGCCGAGGAGGCCAAGCCGTACGAGCCCCCGAAGCCGAGCGAGTCGCCCGGCGGCGTGGAACAGGCGGCCCTGGACAGGCGGAGGCACTAGTGAGCACCTCGTCCAGCTTCTCCATCCGCCGCTACACCCCCGAACCCGGCGCCTGGGGCAAGCTCACCGCGCGCGACTCGCTGGTCCGCCGACTGGACTGGATGCTGCTCGGCTCGGCCCTCGCCCTGTCCGGCCTCGGCTCGCTGCTCGTATGGTCGGCGACCCGTAACCGCACCGAGCTCAACCAGGGCGACCCGTACTACTTCCTGTTCCGGCACGTCCTCAACACCGGCATCGGACTGGCCCTGATGGTCGGCACGATCTGGCTGGGCCACCGCACCCTGCGCGGCGCCGTCCCAGTGCTCTACGGCCTGTCGATCCTGCTCACCGCGGCCGTCCTCACACCGCTGGGCTCCACCATCAACGGCTCGCACGCATGGATCCAGATCGGCGGCGGCTTCTCCCTCCAGCCCTCCGAGTTCGCCAAGATCACGATCATCCTCGGCATGTCGATACTGCTGGCCGCGCGGGTGGACGCCGGCGACCGGATCCATCCCGACCACCGCACCGTCGTCCAGGCCCTCGGCCTGGCAGCGCTGCCCATCGTGATCATCATGCTGATGCCGGACCTCGGCTCGGTGATGGTGATCGTCGTGATCGTGCTCGGCGTCCTGCTCGCCTCCGGCGCCTCCAACCGCTGGGTGATCGGGCTGATCGCCACCGGCGCGGCCGGGGCGATCGCGGTCTGGCAGCTCGGCCTCCTGGACGAATACCAGATCAACCGGTTCGCGGCCTTCGCCAACCCCGAACTCGACCCCGCGGGCGTCGGCTACAACACCAACCAGGCGCGTATCGCCATCGGCTCCGGCGGCCTCAGCGGTACCGGCCTCTTCAACGGCCACCAGACCACCGGCCAGTTCGTGCCCGAGCAGCAGACCGACTTCATCTTCACGGTCGCGGGCGAGGAGCTGGGGTTCCTCGGCGCGGGCCTGATCATCCTGCTGCTGGGCGTCATCCTGTGGCGTGCCTGTCGTATCGCCCGCGACACCACCGAGCTGTACGGCACGGTGGTTGCCGCCGGGATCATCGCCTGGTTCGCCTTCCAGTCGTTCGAGAACATCGGTATGACGCTCGGCATCATGCCGGTCGCGGGCCTGCCCCTGCCCTTCGTCTCGTACGGCGGCACCTCCATGTTCGCCGTCTGGATCGCCGTCGGCCTGCTGGAGTCCATCAAGGTGCAGCGACGGGTGTCGGCCTGATCCGCCCGACGAGGACTGACCGGGACGGACTTCTGCGGGTAGATTCACGTCATGGCGGACCGGATACGCGAGGTCGAGCGCAAGTACGAGGCTCCTGCGGACGGCAGGCTTCCAGACCTGTCGGAGATCCCCGGGGTCGCGGCCGTGGCCGACCAGGGCGTCACCCACCTCGACGCCGTCTACTACGACACCCCGGGGGAACGGCTGGCCGCGGACCGCATCACGCTGCGCCGCCGCACGGGAGGCGACGACGAGGGCTGGCATCTGAAACTGCCCCTCGGCCCGGACACCCGTGAGGAGATCCACGCCCCGCTCTCCGAGGAGCTGCCGCGAGAGCTTGCCCGGCTCGTACGGTCGCGGGTGCGCGACCAGCCGCTCGTAGCGGTCGTCCGGCTGCGGTCCGAGCGTGACCTGCGGCATCTCCTCGACGCCGACGGCAGGGTGCTCGCCGAGGTCAGTGTGGACGCGGTCACGGCCGACCGGCTCCACGGCGGCCAGGGGACCGCGCGCTGGACCGAGATCGAGGTCGAGCTCGGCGAGGGCGTCGATCACACCTTCCTCGACACCGTCGAGCAGACCCTCCGCGAGGCCGGAATCCGGCGCGCGGCCGGACCCTCCAAGCTCGCACGCGCCCTCGCCGAGACCCGCCCGGGCGGCGGTGGAGAAGCCGACTCAGCCGGGGAGCAGGGCGGGGAGACCGAGGAGAAGGGCGGCGGGAAGTCGGAGAAGAAGGGTGGGAAGAAGGCCAAGGGCGGCGAGAAGGCGACGCGTGGTGGGACAACAGAGCTGCCCGCCCGGGCCACCGCGGGCGACCATCTCCTCCGCTACGTCCGCACCCAGGTCACCGCCCTCGTCGAACTCGACCCCGCCGTCCGCCGCGACCAGCCCGACTCCGTACACCGGATGCGCGTCGCCACCCGCAGGCTGCGCAGCGCCTTCAGATCCTTCCGCCGCATCCTCGACCGGGACGTCACCGACCCGGTCGGTGAGGAGCTGAAGTGGCTCGCGGGCGAGCTCGGCGTCGACCGTGACCGCGAGGTGCTCACCGCGCGGCTGTACGACCGCCTCGGCGAGCTGCCCCACACCCTGCTGATCGGGCCAGCGCGAGGACGCCTGCGCACCTGGTCCAACGCCAAGCGCAGCGGATCACGCCACGAGCTCCTCACCGTCCTCGACAGCAGCCGCTATCTCGCTCTCCTGGGCACCCTCGACCGGCTCCTCGCCGACCCGCCACTGCTGCCCGCCGCGGGCCGCGGGCCGCTCGACGTCCTCCCCGACGCCGTACTGCGCGAGTTCGAACGGCTCGCCGGGCGCATGGACACCGCCCTCGCCGCTCCCGAGGGCCGCGAGCGCGACATCGCCATGCACGAGGCCCGCAAAGCCGCCAAACGCGTCCGCTACGCCGCCGAGACCGCCCACCCCGCCATCGGCAAACCGGCCAAACGGTTCGTCGGGCACATGACGACCCTCCAGGACGTACTGGGCGACCACCAGGACAGCGTCGTCGCCCGCGGTGCCCTGCGGGAGCTGGCTCTCCAGGCCCAGGCGGCGGGCGAGAGCGCCTTCACCTTCGGCGTGCTCTACGGGCACGAGGAGATGCGCGCGGCTGCCCGCGAGCACGAGCTGCCCCGGGCCTGGAAGGAAGCCTCCCGGAAGAAGAACCGCACCGCGCTGAAGGGCTGAGTGGTGCGGCCCGCCCGGAGCGGTCGCCGCAGCCCACGGAGCGTACGTCTCAGGCGCGGAGCGTACGTCTCAGGCGCGGAGCATACGGTGCAGGCCGGGCCGGAAGGCACCGCCCGGGCACACGGTACGCTGGATGGTCACCCGCCCGCCGCCATCGGCGGGTCGTCCCCCGCCAGCTCACGAGAGACGCCGCGATGCCTGTCGAGTCGGTCTTCCCCCGCCTGGAAGCGCTTCTCCCGCATGTCCAGAAGCCCATCCAGTACGTCGGCGGAGAGCTCAACTCCACCGTCAAGGACTGGGACGCCTGCGATGTGCGATGGGCGCTGATGTATCCCGACGCGTACGAGGTCGGGCTGCCCAACCAGGGCGTCATGATCCTCTACGAGGTGCTCAACGAGCGCGAGGGCGTGCTCGCCGAGCGCACGTACAGCGTCTGGCCGGACCTCGAAGAGCTCATGCGCGAGCACAGCGTCCCGCAGTTCACGGTGGACGCACACCGCCCCGTCGGCGCCTTCGACGTGCTCGGCGTCTCCTTCTCCACCGAGCTCGGGTATACCAACCTCCTCACCGCGCTCGACCTCTCCGGCATTCCGATGGAGGCCAAGGACCGCACCGAGGACCACCCAGTGGTCCTGGCGGGCGGCCACGCCGCCTTCAACCCGGAGCCGATCGCCGACTTCATCGACTGCGCGGTCATCGGCGACGGCGAGCAGGCCGTGCTGGAGATCACCGAGGTCATCCGGGCCTGGAAGGGCGAGGGCCGCCTGGGCGGCCGCGACGAGCTGCTGCTCCGCCTGGCCAGGACCGGCGGTGTGTACGTGCCGAAGTTCTACGACGTCGAGTACCTCGCCGACGGACGCATCGGCCGGGTCGTGCCGAACCGCTCGGGCGTGCCGTGGCGGGTCTCCAAGCACACCGTCATGGACCTCGACGAGTGGCCGTACCCGAAGCAGCCCCTGGTCCCGCTCGCCGAGACCGTCCACGAGCGGATGTCGGTGGAGATCTTCCGCGGCTGCACCCGCGGTTGCCGCTTCTGCCAGGCCGGCATGATCACCCGCCCGGTGCGGGAGCGCAGCATCACCGGCATCGGCGACATGGTGGACAAGGGTCTGAAGGCCACCGGATTCGAGGAGGTCGGCCTCCTCTCCCTGTCCTCGGCGGACCACAGTGAGATCGGCGACGTCGCCAAGGGGCTCGCGGACCGCTACGAGGAGGACAAGATCGGCCTGTCCCTCCCCTCCACCCGCGTCGACGCCTTCAACATCGACCTCGCCAACGAACTGACCCGCAACGGCCGCCGGTCCGGCCTCACCTTCGCCCCCGAGGGGGGCTCCGAGCGCATCCGCAAGGTCATCAACAAGATGGTCTCGGAGGAGGACCTGATCAGGACCGTCGCCACGGCGTACGGCAACGGCTGGCGCCAGGTGAAGCTGTACTTCATGTGCGGTCTGCCCACCGAGACCGACGAGGACGTGCTGCAGATCGGCGACATGGCGGTCAATGTCATCGCCAAGGGCCGCGAGGTCTCCGGCAAGAACGACATCCGCTGCACGGTCTCGATCGGCGGCTTCGTGCCCAAGCCGCACACGCCCTTCCAGTGGGCCCCGCAGCTGTCCGCCGAGGACACCGACGCGCGCCTCGAGAAGCTGCGCGACAAGATCCGCGGCGACAAGAAGTACGGGCGCTCCATCGGCTTCCGCTACCACGACGGCAAGCCCGGCATCGTCGAGGGCCTGCTCTCGCGCGGTGACCGCCGGGTGGGCGCGGTCATCCGCGCGGTGTACGAGTCCGGCGGCCGCTTCGACGGCTGGCGCGAGCACTTCTCCTACGACACCTGGATGGAGTGCGCCGGGAAGACGCTGCCCGAGCAGGGCGTCGACGTCGACTGGTACACCACCCGTGAGCGCACCTACGAGGAGGTCCTGCCCTGGGACCACCTGGACTCCGGCCTCGACAAGGACTGGCTCTGGGAGGACTGGCAGGACTCCCTCGACGAGACCGAGGTCGAGGACTGCCGCTGGACGCCGTGCTTCGACTGTGGCGTCTGCCCGCAGTTCGACACATGGCCACAACTGAGCCCCACCGCTGGTAAGAGCCTGCTCCCCCTGACTCCCGTCAACACCGGCAGTGAGGGGAAGTGAGCAGGTCAGGAAGGCCGCTCCCCGCCCCCGAGAGAGCCCGTGAAGCGGTAGCCGAGGCGCTGGCCAAGCTGTCTGAGAGCGAGCGGGAGCAAGCCGTGCAGGCGCTCTCTCGGATGGGCGCTCGACGTCCAGAGCGAACCTCCGCCCCTGCTCCTCGTAGGCCCCTGCCGACAGAGGTGAAGGCGCCCCGAGTGTCCGTCTCCGCCTCGATCGAGTGGGTGTAGGCGGACCCTGCCCACAACGCAGAGAAGGGCCCCGGCCTCAACCCTCGCAAGGAGGGGTGAGCCGGGGCTCTGGTCTGTCTTGCCTGGTTGTGGCCGTCGTCGTTGCTCGCCGAGCCGCTGAGTCGCCATCTTCCGATCGTTCGCCGGGTGGTTGGGGCCCTTGCTCTGGCTGGATGCGCTCGCGCCAGAAGTTGTGAATCAGGTCGTTACGCCGCTTCCGGCCGGCAGGTGTCCGAGCACCATCGACCGTCCCGGCGTCGACCGGCCAGGGAGACGCCGCATCTCGTCAGGCTGTTCCGCAGGCTCTTCGTCCTGCCCGTCCGCTGGGCGTACCGGACCGTGCTGACACCGGTCGGTCACGCCGTCCGCGCCCAGCTCTGGCGCCGGCCGCCCGGGCCGTACGAGAGGCGGACGCGGAGCCCGGCAGGCTGTCGCCTCCGCGCGCGCCTCCGCGCGGCAGACCCGGGCGGAGATCCGCCGGGCCCTGTTCGGCACGCCCCGCCGGGAACCGGGCGCTCCCGGGACACGTACTCTTGGTAGCAGTACGACAGCTCTCACGAAGGACTGAACGACACTGGGCAAGCGACAGCCCGAAGGCCCCCCGCCCGCGCCCGCGGTGCAGCGCATCCGACTGCGCTACACCAAGCGCGGCCGCCTCCGGTTCACCAGCCACCGCGACTTCCAGCGTGCTTTCGAGCGCGCGCTGCGCCGCGCCGAGGTGCCCATGGCGTACTCGGCCGGTTTCACACCGCACCCCAAGGTGTCGTACGCCAATGCCGCACCCACCGGCACGGGCAGCGAGGCCGAGTATCTGGAGATCGCGCTCACCGAAGCGCGGGACCCCGAGGAACTGCGGGTGCTGCTCGACGAGTCGCTGCCGGCCGGGCTCGACATCACCGACGCCGTCGAGGCCCGGGCCTCCGGGCTCGCCGAGCGGCTGGAGGCGTCCGTCTGGGAGCTGCGGCTCGACGGGGTGGCAGCCGCCGACGCCGAGCGGGCCGCCGCGGCTTTCCTCGCGCGGGAAACCGTGGAGGTCCAGCGGCGGACGAAAAACGGGTTGCGAACCTTCGACGCACGGGGCGCGGTCGCACGTCTCGAGGCGTTCGAGGGGCCGGCTGATAGGCCCGGGGTCAGCGCCTGTGCGATACTGCGGCTGGTTGTTCGGCATTTGACACCTGCCGTGCGACCCGACGACGTCCTGTCCGGTCTCCGCGCCACGGCCGACCTGGCGCCGCCGGTCCCCGCTGCGGTGACCAGGCTGGCGCAGGGGCTGCTCGATGAGGAGTCCGGCACGGTGACCGACCCGCTCGCGCCTGACCGCGAGGCAGTCATGGCCGCCCCACCCACGGCCGCCGGGCTGACCGCGACGGCGCCGGAAGGTTCCGCGTAGGTCGTCCGTCGGCAGGGCGTGCGAGCCACTCCCTGCCGGTGGAGGGCTGAGGGCTCGTCGAAGCGCCGCCGATGCACCGGGAGCCACCCGGGTCCGGCAGACGCACTGACACAGCAGACTTTCGCCGGGTGTCGGGCCTACGGCCCCCGGCGAGCGAGACGACAGCTCCCGTGTGGCGCCCGCGCCCCGGACGGCGGCACCGCGCACATCACGCGGGCCGCGGCCGGAATCCGACGCGGCGCCCGGGAGCGTGACGGGAGAACCGCCCGCATGCTCGAGCCAATGGAGCCCACGGAGGCGGCGCGCAACAGCGCCGCCGGGGACAGCTCAGAGAACAACAACAGCCCCAGCGACAACCTGCCGCCGCGCCGCCGGCGCCGCGCGGCATCGCGTCCGGCCGGACCTCCGGTCGCGACCGGAGCGGAAGCCACGGCGGCTCCGGCCATACCGTCCACGGAGTCCGCTGTCGCGGAGCCCGCGGAGGCGGCCCCGGATTCGGTGGAGGCCGCGGCCGCGGCCGGTGCCTCCGGCGGTGATGCCGTGATTCCGGCAGAGGCCGTGACGGCCGTGCCCGGCACCGAGTCCGGCGAGCAGGAACCGGTGGCGGAGGAGCCCGCCGAGGCCGAGGGAGTGGCCGGGGCACGGCAGACGCCCGAGGCCGGAACGTCCGACGCCGGAACGCCCGGGGCACAGGAGACGCTCGGGGCACAGGAGACCGAGGATGGTACGCAGGAGCCGGTCGAGGCCGTCGCGTCCGTCGAGGAGTCGAAGCCTGCTCGTACGCGGCGTCGTGCGACGCGGAAGGTGACGGCTCCGGCTGGTGCGCCGCAGGGTGCGGAGGCTGGTGAGCCGGAGGTGGTGACGGTGGTGGCGGGTTCTGCTGCTGCGTCGGCGTCCGGTGATCAGGGTCCGGTCGCCGGGTCCGGAGCCGGTGGGATTCCCTCCGAGGCCGTCGCGTCCGTCGAGGAGTCGAAGCCCGCACGTACGCGCCGCCGGGCGACCCGTCAGGCGTCCGCCCCGGCAGGTCCGCCGGCGGGCACCGAGGCCGCCGAGCCGGCCACCCGGGCTGTCGCAGCAGAGGAGAGCGCGCACGAGACCACGGCCACCGCTCGTACGTCCGGTGGCTCCATCACCGCAGGTGGCGACGAGCACGAGGCCGGAGCGCCCGGTGAGGACACTCCCCGTGGACGGGGCCGCCGTCGCTCGACCCGTAAGGCCGCGGCCCCCGCCGAGGCGCCGCGGACCTCCGAGTCGCCGCAGGCCGGCGAGGCCGAAGCCGCTGCCGCGGCGGACACCGAGCAGGTCACCGTCGCGGACGCGGTGGACGCCCCGGAGGGGCGCACCCGGCGCCGTGCTTCCCGTAAGGCCGCCGCTTCGGCCACGGAGCCGCAGGCCGAGAAGGCCGACCAGAGCGAGAAGAGCCGGCAGGCCGAGGCGACAGGCAAGCCCGAGCCGACCGAGGCAGCGCCCGAGGCCGCCCCACGTGGGCGTCGTCGGGCCGTACGGCCGCCGACCGCCGTGTTCCAGGCCCCGGTCTTCACCGAGCCGATGTTCCAGACCCCGGAGAGCGCCGCGGCGGCTGCCGCCGCCGACGCCGCAGGTGAGCAGGGTGAGGAGGCCACCGAGGAGCCGCAGCAGGCGGCCCCCGGTACCCGCCGTCGCCGTCGCCGTGGCGGCGCCGAGGAGAGCACCGCGCCCGCCGAGGCCGCCGCCCCGGAGCAGAAGGCCGCCGAGGCGGGCCCCGAGGCCGAGGACCGGGCCGAGACCGACGAGGAGTCGGGCGACCGCCCGGCCCGCCGTCGCCGCCGCGGTGGCCGTCGCCGCCGCCGTGGAGAGGCCGCCGAGGGCGCCGAGGACACGGCCGAGAGCCCCGAGGACACCGACGAGGCCGAGCAGGACCGCGCCGCCGCCGAGGAGACCGAGGCGGAGGAGCGGGAGGAGGAGTCCACCGCCGGTGGCTCCAGCAGCAGCCGTCGCCGTCGTCGCCGTCGCCGCCGCAGCGGGGAGTCCGCCGAGGTCGGGGGCGAGGGGGGGACCGACGACCCGGAGCGTACGGTCGTCAAGATCCGCGAGCCGCGGGCCAAGGCGGAGCCCTCCGATGAGGTGCAGTCCATCAAGGGCTCCACCCGCCTGGAGGCCAAGAAGCAGCGTCGCCGCGAAGGCCGTGAGCAGGGCCGCCGTCGTGTGCCGATCATCACCGAGGCCGAGTTCCTGGCCCGCCGGGAGGCCGTCGAGCGCGTGATGGTCGTCCGGCAGCAGGGGGACCGCACCCAGATCGGCGTGCTGGAGGACAACGTCCTCGTCGAGCACTTCGTCAACAAGGAGCAGGCCACCAGCTACGTCGGCAACGTCTACCTGGGCAAGGTCCAGAACGTGCTGCCGTCGATGGAGGCCGCCTTCGTCGACATCGGCAAGGGCCGCAACGCCGTCCTGTATGCGGGCGAGGTCAACTTCGAGGCGCTGGGCATGGCCAACGGCCCGCGCCGTATCGAGACCGCGCTGAAGTCCGGCCAGTCCGTCCTCGTCCAGGTCACCAAGGACCCGATCGGCCACAAGGGCGCCCGGCTGACCAGCCAGGTCTCCCTCCCCGGCCGCTACCTGGTGTATGTGCCCGAGGGCTCGATGACCGGCATCAGCCGCAAGCTCCCCGACACCGAGCGCTCACGGCTGAAGCAGATCCTCAAGAAGATCGTTCCCGAGGACGCGGGCGTCATCGTCCGTACGGCCGCGGAGGGCGCGAGCGAGGACGAGCTGCGCCGCGATGTCGAGCGGCTGCAGGGGCAGTGGGAGGAGATCCAGAAGAAGGCGAAGAGCGCCAACGCTCCCGCGCTGCTCTACGGCGAGCCGGACCTGACCGTCCGCGTCGTGCGCGACATCTTCAACGAGGACTTCTCCAAGGTCATCGTCAGCGGTGGCGAGGCCTGGGAGACCATCCACGGCTATGTCTCGCACGTCGCCCCGGACCTCGGCGACCGGCTGCAGAAGTGGAACTCGGAGGTCGACGTCTTCGCGACCTACCGGATCGACGAGCAGCTGATGAAGGCGCTCGACCGGAAGGTCTGGCTGCCCAGCGGTGGCTCGCTGGTGATCGACCGGACCGAGGCCATGATCGTGGTCGACGTCAACACCGGGAAGTTCACCGGGCAGGGCGGCAACCTCGAGGAGACGGTCACCAGGAACAACCTGGAGGCGGCCGAGGAGATCGTGCGCCAGCTCCGGCTGCGCGACCTCGGCGGCATCATCGTGATCGACTTCATCGACATGGTGCTGGAGTCCAACCGGGACCTGGTGCTGCGGCGTCTGCTCGAGTGCCTGGGCCGGGACCGTACGAAGCACCAGGTGGCGGAGGTCACCTCGCTCGGCCTGGTCCAGATGACCCGGAAGCGGGTCGGCCAGGGTCTGCTGGAGTCCTTCTCCGAGACCTGTGTGCACTGCAGCGGGCGCGGCGTCATCGTCCATATGGAACAGCCGGCGTCGGTCGGCGGCGGGGGCGGCGGCAAGCGCAAGAAGAAGGGCAAGGGCGGCGCTCAGCAGCCCGATCTCGTCGTCGAGCATGTGCACGAGCCTGTCGCCGAGGAGGAGCCGGAGGAGGCCGAGACCGTGGCCGAGGTGGCCGCGGAGGCCGCCGAGCCCATGGCGCTGCCGGAGCCTGCCTTCGCCGCGGACGAGGAGCTGTTCAGCAGCGCTGCCGAGGCCGAGGCGGCGGCGACGCTCCCCCGTGGCCGCAAGGGCATGGGAGGTACGCCCAGCCGTACGCGCCGCAGGGCGACCCGCAAGGTGTCGGCCCCCGCGGGTCCGCCCAGGGTGACGGAGGAGGAGGCGGTCGTGGTCGTCGCCCCGGCATCGAAGGGCCAGGCCGGGACCGAGCCGCAGGCGCAGCCGGAGCCCGGGCCCGAGCCCGGGGCGGTGCCTGCGGCCGCCTCCCCGGCCGTGACCGAGGTTCCGGCGGCTCCGGCGGCGGAGCCCGCCCCGGCCCGTACGCGCCGTCGTGCCACCCGGAAGGTGTCGGCCCCGGCCGGTTCGCCGACGAGCTCCGAGGAGGCGGGCGTTGTGGTCGTCTCGGCTCCGGCCGCGACGGCGGAGACGGCGGAGCAGCCGCGGCCGGGGGACACCGCGGCAGGCACCGCCGAGGCCGAAGCAGGCACCGTTGCGGCCGAGGCCGGGGCCGCGGCGGAACCCGATGAGGGCGAGGCCCCCGCCCCGGCCAAGAAGACGGCGCGCAAGACCGCGGCGAAGAAGGCCCCGGCCAAGAAGGCCACCGCCAAGAAGACCGCGGCGAAGAAGACGGCCGCCAAGAAGACGACGGCCAAGACCGCGAAGACGGCCAAGACTGCCAAGAAGGCGGCGAAGAAGACGGTCGGGGCGGAGCAGAGCAACCCGTCCGTCTCGGCCCCCGCCGACGAGGCGTGAGCAGGCCGGCGGCCGGTGGTCCCGCCCGGATCACCGGCCGCCGGACAGCGGGGTCGTCCCGGCCGTCGTCTGCGGCCGGGGCTCGGTTTGACCACCTGGTCAGGGTTCCGTAACCTTGACCGTCGGCGTCTGTACGCCGAACCCCTGAGCAACTCCCTCCCGGTCCGCCGGGAGAGGCCGCTCGTCCTTCCGGATATCGCGG
Organism: Streptomyces sp. 8N706; assembly: GCF_052245415.1. Lineage (NCBI taxonomy): Bacteria > Bacillati > Actinomycetota > Actinomycetes > Kitasatosporales > Streptomycetaceae > Streptomyces > Streptomyces sp. 8N706. Next base: position 52,183 of record NZ_JBQQBW010000019.1, read on the forward strand.
GCCTCGCGCCCGTGTGAGCGGCTGGCATCAAGGGTCCCGTTTCGAGCGAGAGAGTGAGATCCGCGTGTACGCAATCGTGCGCAGCGGTGGTCGCCAGCACAAGGTGGCTGTCGGCGACATCGTTGAGGTTGACAAGATTTCCACGAGCAACGTGGGCGACACGGTCGAGCTCTCGACCCTGCTCGTTGTCGACGGCGACACCGTGACCAGCGACCCGTGGGTGCTGGCCGGCATCAAGGTCCAGGCCGAGATCGTGGACCACCACAAGGGTGCGAAGATCGACATCCTTCGGTACAAGAACAAGACCGGCTACCGCCGGCGCCAGGGCCACCGTCAGCAGTACACGGCGCTGAAGATCACCGGCATCCCCACGGCTGCGAAGTAAGGGACTGAGGAGAGATGGCACACAAGAAGGGCGCATCGTCCACTCGGAACGGTCGCGACTCCAACGCTCAGCGGCTCGGCGTCAAGCGCTTCGGCGGCCAGGTCGTGAACGCCGGTGAGATCCTGGTCCGCCAGCGCGGCACCCACTTCCACCCGGGCGCCGGTGTCGGCCGTGGTGGCGACGACACGCTGTTCGCCCTCGCCGCCGGTGCGGTCGAGTTCGGCACCAGCCGTGGTCGCAAGGTCGTGAACGTCGTTCCGGTCGCTGAGTAATCAGCCGCCGTCGAGCGACACACAGCACCTTTCCGAGGGCGGACCGCCCTTCCCCGCCGCTTCGGCGCGGGGAAGCCGGTCCGCCCTCGGTCTGTTGATACAGACAAGCACCACCTGACACCGAGAAGCATCACTGACACCGAGAAGCACCCCCGTCAGCACCGCAGGAGGAACCCCGTATGACCACCTTCGTGGACCGCGTCGAGCTGCATGTCGCCGCGGGTAACGGAGGCCACGGCTGCGCCTCCGTGCACCGCGAGAAGTTCAAGCCGCTCGGTGGCCCTGACGGCGGCAACGGTGGCCGTGGCGGCGATGTGATCCTGGTCGTCGACCAGTCGGTCACCACGCTCCTCGAATACCACCACTCCCCGCACCGCAAGGCCACCAACGGCAAGCCGGGCGAGGGCGGCAACCGCTCCGGCAAGGACGGTACGGACCTGGTCCTGCCGGTCCCGGACGGCACGGTCGTCCTCGACAAGCGGGGCAATGTCCTCGCCGACCTCGTCGGCCAGGGCACCACCTACGTCGCCGCCCAGGGCGGCCGCGGGGGCCTCGGCAACGCCGCGCTCGCCTCCGCCCGCCGCAAGGCACCCGGCTTCGCGCTGCTGGGCGAGCCCGGCAAGGGCGGGGACGTCGTCCTCGAACTCAAGACCGTCGCGGACGTCGCGCTCGTCGGCTACCCGAGCGCCGGCAAGTCCTCGCTGATCTCCGTGCTCTCGGCCGCCAAGCCGAAGATCGCCGACTATCCCTTCACCACCCTGGTTCCCAACCTGGGTGTCGTCACGGCCGGTTCGACCGTCTACACCATCGCGGACGTGCCCGGGCTGATTCCGGGCGCCAGCCAGGGCAAGGGACTGGGGCTGGAGTTCCTGCGGCATGTGGAGCGCTGCTCGGTGCTCGTGCACGTACTCGACACCGCCACCCTGGAGTCGCACCGCGACCCGCTCTCCGACCTCGATGCGATCGAGGCCGAACTCGCGGAGTACGGCGGCCTGGACGACCGTCCGCGACTGGTCGTCCTCAACAAGGTCGACATCCCCGACGGCCAGGACCTCGCCGATATGATCCGCCCCGATCTGGAGGCGCGCGGCTACCGGGTCTTCGAGGTGTCGGCCGTCTCCCGGCTGGGCCTCAAGGAGCTGTCGTACGCGCTCGCCGGGATCGTGTCCGAGGCCCGGGCCGCCAAGCCCCAGGAGGAGGCGACCCGGATCGTCATCCGCCCGAAGGCCGTGGACGACGCGGGCTTCACGGTGACCGCGGAGGGCGACTCCTACCGAGTGCGGGGCGAGAAGCCCGAACGCTGGGTCCGGCAGACCGACTTCTCCAACGACGAGGCCGTCGGCTACCTCGCGGACCGGCTCAACCGCCTCGGTGTCGAGGAGGAGTTGGTGAAGGCGGGGGCCCGCGCGGGCGACGAGGTCGTCATCGGCGGCGAGGACGACGCGGTCGTCTTCGACTGGGAGCCGTCGCTGGCCGCGGGCGCCGAGATGCTCGGCCGGCGTGGCGAGGACCACCGCTTCGAGCCCCCGCGGCCGGCCGCTCAGCGCCGCCGCGAACGGGACGCGGAGCGCGGCGACGCGGCGGACGAGGAGTACCACGGGTTCGACCCGTTCGCCTGACGGCTCCTCGGCCGGTCACGGTCACGACGTCGGCCCGGCGCAGGCCCCGGCCGCCGTCGAGGACCGCGCCGCCACCGCGGGCACAGGGACGGCCTCGCACGACGGCCCCGGTAGCGTCGGATGACGCTGCCGGGGCCGTATGGGTGGCTCTGTGCCGCCCCACCGCAGCAGGTGAGTGCCGCGGGACGCGCCCGCAGGAATCAGGCCGTCACGTCCTCCGAGGCACCGTTCGGCTCCAGCTCCCGCTCCTCCTCGGACATCGCGGTCTCGGTCTCCTCGGCGTCCTCACGCTGCGCCGGGATCTCGGACGCCAGGCGGGCGGCCATCCGGGCGCGCCGCTCGTCGGCCTTCGCGCAGAGCGCCAGCGCGGCCTCGTTGAAGCGCACCAGGGACGGCGGGTCGGAGGGCCCGAGCAGATGCTCCTTGAGTTCGGCCCGCGCTGCCGCGAGCGTGTCCTTCTCGGGATTCCGCACAGCCTCCAGCAGCGCCGGGACGCCCGTCGCCTCCGGCTCCAGGATCGTCGCGGCCCGTACGGTCGGGAAGCCGACCCGGAAGTCCTCCTCGGCCATACCGCTGGTGTTCGCGACGGCGTACGGCTTCTCGCTCGTCAAGTAGTCCGAGACGACGCTCGACACATCGCTGATGAGCAGGTCGGCCTGGTTGAAGCAGGTGTAGATGGCCGGGCGGGCCGCGGTGATGATCTGGTGCTCCCACTCCGGGAACGAGGCCCAGTACGCGGCCTCCCAGGCGGCCGTGGCCGCGGCGACCGCCGCCGCGCGGCCGCTCTCCGGGGACCCCTGCAGCAGCATCCGCTCCGACTCGTCGGCGCTGGGCCCGAAGGCCGTGCTGGTCAGCTGGTTGAGCTCGGCGGTGGCGCGCTGGAGCTCCTCGGCCGCCTCCGGACCGGGCCGGTCGCCGCCGCGTCGGCCGTTCGCTTCGACGATCATGGCCTTGATGCGCTCGTTGGCGCGGGCGGCACGGGGATCGACGGAGCCGGTCATCGGGTGCGGCTTGTAGAGCAGCCGCACCTTCGGGTCGGCCAGCAGCTCACGGACGATGTTCTCGCCGGCCAGGATCACCGAGGTGTTGCCCGGGTCGTTCGTCCAGCCCTCCCAGGTGGGAGCGTAGAGAACGGTGGTGTACTCGCCCGTCGGCACGCCCGCGTACGGCCGGATCGGCGCCAGCTGCGGCCGGCCCACCTCGACGACGTCCTTGTCCTCGACGCCGATGTCGGCGAGCTGGTACCGCTCGCGCGCGGCCGGACCGGCCACCCACACCTCGTCGTAGGCCTTCGCGTACGGGTTGCAGCTGGAGAGCTTGTCGCTCTCCCCGTGGTTGATGAAGGCGTGCTTGATCGACGGAATCCGGAGCACCTGCGAGGTCTTGCCGGAGTTCGCCGGGTGCAGCAGCATCTTGAGCGTCGAGTGCTCCAGGTGCATCAGATGGGCGACCTTGGGGATGCACACGATCGGCACGTCCGTCGCGTCGATCTTCTGCACCATGAAGCGCTCACGGAGCACGATGATCGGGTTTCCGTCGAGCGCGGCGAGCGTCGAGAGCCACATGTTCGCCTGGTACGCGGATGTGGTGCCGCCGGAGAAGTACATCCCGACGGTCGGCTCGTACGCGGCGAGCCACTCGTCCAGCCACTCCAGGGTCCTCTTCTCGTTCGCGGACCGCTTGCCCGGCAGCAGCCAGGTGCCCAGGTACACGGTTCCGGCGAGCGCGAGGGCCAGGGCGACACCGAGTCCGAGGCCGCCCCACAGGGCGTCCCGGGTGATGGCGGTCACCATCAGGCCGGCGGTGGCCGGCACGGAGAACGTCAGCAGCCGGTGCCCGGGGCGGCGCGAGAGGATGCGCGGCGGGGCGGCGGAGAGGCCCAGCGCCGAGGTGTCGATGTTCCGCGTGACGATCGGCATCGTACGGCTGCGCCGCACCATCACCGCGACCGCCTGGCAGAGGAAGTGCAGGGCGTAGAGGACGAGCAGCGCGATGGTGAGCGGCGACTGCTCGCGCAGCGGGTTGATGCCCTCGACACGCAGCAGGCCGACCAGGATCAGCATGTCCCGCAGCAACTGCCGGACGGTGACGTCGAACCGGATCTTGCCCAGCAGCGACAGCAGGCCTGGCTGCTTGCGCTGCAAATAGAGATCGAGGGAGAGGCCTGCCGCGGTGGCGGCGACGAACATCGGCACGTTGGGCAGCAGAGCGCCCGCGAGTTGGGCCGCGAAGGCCGCGAACATCGCGGACAGCGCGGAGAGCTGTACGACGCGGCGGGGGGCGAGTCCGGCTGAGGGCACGGGTTGGGCTCCTGGCGGGGGAGGCGAACGGATGGGGGGGTGGGCCGTGTGGGGCGGCCAGGGCCGGAGCCGGTGCGGCACAAGGGCAGCAGCAGCGCAGGTCGACCACTGACCGTATGACGTGCGCCGCCTGAATGACAATCTGCCGTGACTGCTATCACCGCGAAAGGGGCCAAAGGCGGTGAACCAATTGGCCGATTGTGTCGTCCGCCACGCCGCGGCGCCCGCACCCCCATCTGCTGGCACCGCCACCTGCCGCGTCCGTCGAGGACGCCGGCCGCACCCGCCGTGCTTCCGGCCGCGCTCGGGCCGCGGCCGGCCCGGTCCGCGTGCGCGTCCGCTGAACGGGACTGCCGGGCACCGGCCGTCCCCGCTGACGTAGATTGCGAGCGGAAGGCTCGGTCGATCAGGGGGACAGGGGACACAGGTGTCTGGGGCAGCAGGGTCAGCATCGGTTCGGGACGGTGTCGCGGGTGCCCGCAGGATCGTCGTCAAGGTCGGCTCCTCGTCCCTGACCACGGCGGCGGGCGGCCTCGACGCCGACCGCGTCGACGCACTCGTGGACGTCCTTGCCAAGGCGCGCAGCGGAGGCGAGAAGGAGATCGTGCTCGTCTCCTCGGGCGCCATCGCCGCCGGGCTCGCGCCCCTGGGCCTCCAGCGGCGCCCCCGCGACCTCGCGCGGCAGCAGGCAGCCGCAAGCGTGGGCCAGGGGCTGCTCGTCGCCCGCTACACCGCCTCGTTCGCCCGCTACGGCGTACGGGTCGGCCAGGTGCTGCTCACCACCGACGACACCAGCCGCCGCGCGCACTACCGCAACGCCTACCGGACGCTGGACCAACTGCTGGCCATGGGGGCCCTGCCGGTCGTCAACGAGAACGACACGGTCGCCACCGACGAGATCCGCTTCGGCGACAACGACCGGCTCGCCGCCCTCGTCGCCCATCTCGTACGGGCCGATCTGCTCGTCCTGCTCTCGGACGTGGACGGGCTCTACGACGGGGACCCCAGCACCCCCGGCACCTCCCGTATCACCGAGGTCGCCGGTCCCGGGGACATCGAGGGGGCCGCGATCGGCAGCTCGGGCAAGGCCGGGGTCGGCACCGGCGGCATGGTGACCAAGGTCGAAGCCGCCAGGATCGCCGCGGCCGCAGGCATCCCGGTGGTCCTCACCTCGGCCTGGCAGGCCGCCGACGCGCTGGCGGGCCGTCCCACCGGCACGTACTTCCACCGGACGGGCCGCCGCTCCGCCGACCGGCTGCTGTGGCTCGCCCATGCCTCCACCCCGCGGGGATCGCTCACCCTGGACGACGGGGCCGTACGCGCCGTGGTGGAGGGGAGCGCCTCCCTGCTGCCCGCCGGTATCGCCGCCGTGGACGGCGAATTCTCGGCGGGCGACCCGGTCGAGCTGCGCGACACCGGAGGACGGGCCGTCGCCCGCGGACTGGTCAGCTTCGACGCCAAGGAGATCCCGCGGCTCCTCGGCCGCTCGACCCGGGACCTGGCCCGCGAACTCGGCCCGGCGTACGAGAGGGAGGTCGTGCACCGTGATGATCTCGTGGTGCTGAGCCACTGAGGGACCTCTTGGTCGCGGATACACCAAAAGTTCCAGCCTTTCCCCGCAGACCTTCCGGAAAACCGCCCGAAGCCGCCCCGTGGGCTGGTCAACTTTGATGCAGGGGCGCCGCCGGTGGACGGTGCCCGAGGACGACAGCACCGCACGGCTCCGCCCGCGCGCGTGGGGGTACTCCCCCGGTTACGGCCGGGGCCCGCCCCCACCCACGCCCGAAGGGCTGTGGGGGGAGGAGCGCAACGCATGTCAGGAGGCCGCCGGTGAGACGAGGGCGCCCAGGGGCGCTGCCCCGAAGCGGGGGCGCTCCCCCCACTACCGCTGGTGGCGCCACCACCCACGCCCGCAGGGCCGTGGGGGAGGAGCGTGCACTGACCAGTGTCGGGACGGGTGACCGTGCCGGCACGGGTGACCGTGCCGGCAGGCCGGAGACCGCCGAGGGCACCGCCGAGACAGGGCGGAAGCCGCAGCCCGAGGGTCGCGAGGCCTCCCGGCTGTGGCATGTCACCCTCAGCGTCTCGGGAGCCGAGGCTCCCCTGAAGGAGGTCAGACGGGCGCTCGAGAAGCTCGCCCATGACCACCCCTTCCTGCTGACCAGCCGATACGCCAACGACCACGCGGAGATCCGCTACTGGGAGGAGGCGCGGGACCTGCACGACGCGGCGGCGGTCGCCCTCCGGCTGTGGGGCGAACACCGTTCCACGGCCAAGCTCCCGCCGTGGGAGATCGTCGGCCTGGAAGTCATCGACCGAGAGACCTACCACCAGCGTGTCGCCGAGGGCTATGGCCCGCCCCCGGCCGCCCCCGTGGGTGTGCACCCGTACTGACCGCGCCGGTCGGGCGCCGCCGCACAGCTACTGACCCTGCCGGTCGGGGGCCGCGCCGCCCGCCCGGCCGGGTCCGTACCCGGCCCGGCTCCCACCGCCTCCACATCCGTACCCCCCCGCACAGCTCCTGACCGCGCCGGTCGGGGGCCACCGCACAGCCGTACCCACGCGAGCAGACGCCGCCGCGCGGCTACGACGTGGGCGGGCGCTGCCGGGTCCGGGGCCACCCGGCCCCGGCCCGTGCCACGCGGCTCGGCCTGGAAGGAAGCCTGCCGGCGTCCGTGCCGACCGGAACGGGGCCGCCGCGCGGGGGCGTCGCGAGAGCCGCTGACACCGCCCGCCCAGGGCCGGTTCCCTACCTCAGCCGTCCGCAGGTCGTCTCGCAGTGCGGAATATTCGAGGGGTCCGGGCCGGAGGCTCAGTAGGCTGCTGGGCATGAGCAGCGATTTCCCCTCGCCCCTGGCCGACCCCACGCCGAAGTCCCCGGTCATCCTGGCCGCCTATCGGGCCCAGGCCGCCGCCGCGGACCTTGCCCCGCTGCCGCGGTCGGTCAAGGACGACGCGCTGCTGGCGATCGCCGACGCCCTCGAGGTGCGGACGAAGGAGATCGTCGAGGCCAACGCCGAGGACGTCGAGCGGGCCCGCGCCGCCGGCACCGCCGAGTCGATCGTCGACCGGCTCACCCTCACCCCCGAGCGGGTCCGGGCCATCGCCTCCGACGTACGCGACGTGGTCGCCCTCCCCGACCCGGTCGGCGAGGTCGTCCGCGGCTCCACGCTCCCCAACGGCATCGATCTGCGCCAGGTACGGGTGCCGCTGGGTGTCGTCGGCATCATCTACGAGGCGCGGCCCAACGTCACCGTCGACGCCGCCGCCCTCTGCCTGAAGTCGGGCAACGCGGTGCTGCTCCGCGGCTCCTCCTCCGCGTACGCCTCCAACCAGGCCCTGGTCACCGTGTTGCGCGACGCGGTCGGCGGGGCCGGGCTGCCCGCCGACGCCGTGCAGCTGGTCCCCGGCGACAGCCGTGACTCCGTACGCGAGCTGATGCGCGCCCGCGGCATGGTCGACGTGCTGATTCCGCGCGGCGGAGCCTCCCTGATCCGTACGGTCGTCGAGGAGTCGACCGTCCCCGTCATCGAGACCGGCACCGGCAACTGCCATGTCTACGTCGACGCGCAGACCGACCTCGACATGGCCGTCGACATCCTGATCAACTCCAAGGCGCAGCGCCCCAGCGTCTGCAACGCCGCCGAGACCCTCCTGGTCCACCAGGACGTCGCCGCGGAGTTCCTGCCGCGCGCCCTGGAGGCACTGGCCGGGGCCGGAGTGACCGTGCACGCCGACGAGCGCGTGCTGGCCCTCTCCGAGCAGGCCGGGACGAAGGCGACCGTGGTCCCGGCGACCATGGAGGACTGGGAGACCGAGTACCTCTCGTACGACATCGCCGCCGCCGTGGTCGACTCCCTGGACGCGGCCGTGGCGCACATCCGGCTCTGGAGCTCGGGCCACACCGAGGCGATCGTCACCACCTCGCAGGCGGCGGCCCGCCGCTTCACCCAATTGGTGGATTCGACCACGGTGGCCGTCAACGCCTCCACACGGTTCACCGACGGCGGCCAGTTCGGTTTCGGAGCCGAGATCGGCATCTCGACGCAGAAGCTGCACGCCAGGGGCCCGATGGGGCTGCCGGAGCTGACCTCCACCAAGTACGTCGTCACCGGCGACGGGCACACCCGCTGAGGAGAGCGCCACCCGTCCGGGGGACTCCTCCCGGCCGCGTGGCGGACCGGGCACCCCGGCAGCGCACCTGCTGGTACGGGGCCGGTCGCCCGCTCCCGTACCCCGTGGATTTTCCTCTCGCCCTGCCCAAAAGGGCCCGGCGGCCGTAGTCTGGACGGGTGCCGGACGATGTGGGGGGCAGGCCGTTCCCGGACGGCGACGAGCCCGACAGCCACAGGAGCCACGGGGCAGCGGACGAGGAGTTCGCCTCCGTGGTCTTCGACGAGGACTTCGTACGGTCCGCGCGGATCCATGAGCCCACCGCGGCCGAGCGGATGCTCGCCGCCGCCCAGGCGCGCGCGGAGGCCGAGGCAGCCCGGGCCCGGGCCGGCTCCGGACCGGCCGACGACGAGTTCTACGACGACGGCTACGGCCCCGGGGGCGACCCGGACTTCTACCGCGACGACATCGACGGGTTCGGCCGGGACGCGGACGACGACGGCTACGGCCCGTACGGCCGCTACGGCGGCTCGCTGCGCCCGTACCGCAGCCCCGCCCGCTGGCACCGCCCCGTGGCCTGGGTGCTCGCCGTGCTGATGGGCATAGGCATGGTCGCGCTCGCCTTCGCCGCGGTCTACCGTGGAGCTGCGGGCAGTCGGCAGGAACCCGCGCCCCCGCCCGCCACCAGCGGGGTGGACGGGCCCAAGGTGGGACAGCTCACCGGGCAGCCCGGTGTGCTGCCGTCGGCCTCCGCCGACTCCGCGGCGCCGACCGTCTCGGCGGCGCCGCGCGCGCACTGACGCATAGTGTGAACCTGCGTCAGAAGTTGTCGTGTACCAGGGCGTTTACCGGCACCTCTTCCGACCTACTCTGTTGGTATGGCAGGGCCTGGAGAGCCACCTGAGGGGACACCCGAGGGCGTTCCGGGAGGTGGAGAGGACGAATACCGATCCGTCGTCTTCGACGAGTCGTTCGTCCGCGCTGCCCGGCTCCAGGAGTTCTCGGCGCAGGAGCGGCTGGACGACCACTCGCCGGCCGTACGCAGCCGCCGCCCCTGGTCACGGACCGGGGGGTCCCGGCAGGCCCTGATACTGGTCGTGATGATCGCCCTGGCCTTCGCCACTGCGATCTACATGGGCATACGCCACCCCTACCAGCAGCCGGCGGTCCAGAACGCGGAGCCGCTGCGCATCACGCTCATCCCGCTCGCCCCGCAGGGCACCGTGCCCGGCGCGCCCCCTGCCGATCTCTTCCAGCACAGCCCCGCCGCCCAGTACCGCATCGGGGCCGAGGGTGTCACCCTGCCCGCCGCCCGCGGTACCCCGCACTTCTCCGACAGCCAGGTGATGACCTCGCTGCAGGCCGCCAAGGAGTACGTGGTCCGCTCCTCCCTCGACCCGGACGTGCTCACCGGCGGGGCCGTGCGGTCCGTGCGCGTCCTGCTCGACCCCGGCCAGCTCGGCCAGTTCGACCGCAGCATGGAGCATCCGGCCAACGACGGCCGGCACGCCGCCACCGGCTGGCTCGTCCGCTTCGACCCGTCCAAGGTGGCCCTGGCCGACCCCGGAGTGCGGGTCCAGGGCAGCCTCACGGTCTCCGAGGCGGGCCCGGACCAGCTCGAGGTCACCGGCGACCACACCTTCGTCTACGCGCTGCGCCCCGCCGACGCGGGGAAGGCCCGCGCCGACTCCTCGCTGTTCACCGTGCGCCGCGAGGTGCGCATCCGCTTCGACCGCGGCGATCTGCGCGAGCACCATCTGAAAGTCGTCCAGACCTACCTCCAGGCGGGCCCGCTGACCTGCGCCGCCGACACCGCCGGGTATCTGCGGCCGCTGCTGGCCGGCCAGAGCGCCAAGGCCGACGGGCCTGCGGGCACGAACCCGTACGACCCGGGCCGGGCCAACGCCGCGCTGTGCGGGGCGCTGGCGACTAACGCTCAGCCGAGCCCGTAGCGTCATCGGGACGGTCGTCCCCGCCGGGCCGGTCGCCCCCCGGCCGGTCTCCGCCGGGCCGCTCTCCCGGGCGCCCGGTGAACGCGTCCCGCAGCCTGCCGCCCAGGTCCCCCGCGCCGCCCGCGAGGTCCCGCACGAGGCCCAACAGCGGGTCCTTGCTGGTGCGTACGGAGTCGGCGTAGTGGTTGGCGTGCTCCCTGAACGAGTCGCTGACCGAGGTGTCCTTGTCCCCGTCCCGCTTCGGGTAGTGGCCGTCCATGATCCGCTGGTAGTCGCGGCCGGCCGCCCACCTCTTCAGCTCGGCGGCGCGTACGGTCGTGAAGGGATGGCTGCGGGGCAGCAGATTCATGATTTTCAGTACGGAGTCCCGCAGGTCGCCGCCCGACTCGTACTCATCCGCCTGCTCCAGGAACGCGTCCACGTTCATCTCGTGCAGATGGTTACCGCCCGCGATCTTCATCAGGGCCCGCATCGACGTCTGCAGGTCCTGACCGACCAGCAGCCCGGCGCGGTCCGCCGACAGCTCGGACTTCCGGAACCACTCGCGGAGCGCCGTCACGATCGCCATCACGGCGATATTGCCGAGCGGGATCCAGGCCACCTTCAGGGCGATGCCGGTGAGGAAGAGCAGGATCGTGCGGTAGACGGAGTGCCCGGACAGCGCATGGCCCACCTCGTGGCCCACCACCGTCCGCATCTCGTCCTCGTCGAGCAGCTCCACCAGCCCGGTGCTGACCACGATGATGGGCTCGTCCAGGCCGATGCACATGGCGGTCGGCTGCGGATCCTGGGTGACGTACATCGGCGGGACCTTGTCCAGGTCCAGGATGTAGCAGGCGTCCAGCAGCATCGTATGGAGATGGCCGAACTGCCGGTCGCCCACGCGCACGGAGTCGGACAGGAACAGCAGCCGCAGGCTGCGCTCCGGCAGCAGCCCGCTCAGCGCCTTGAACACGGTGTCGAAGCCGCTCAGCTTGCGCAGCGCCACCAGCGCCGACCGATCGGCGGGATGTTCGTACGCCCGCGAGGAGATCCCCGGGAATCGCCGGCGGTCGCGGCCCGGTACGTGTGCGCTGGTCTCGGTCATTGAAGCCCCCTTGTCGGCCCGGCTGTGGCCCGTTCCCCCGAGGACCCCAGCCTAAAGGTCCACCGGGCGTGACTACCGTGGAGCCATGTCGGACGTCACTGCCCGGCTCGCGGCCGTCTCGCATCAGACGGGTCCGGGAGCACTGCTGCGTACGCTCATCGTCGTCTCCGTGGTCGGCGCGGCCCTGCTCGCGTGGTTCCTGCTGCGCGGGTACGGCGGTCGGGACCGTTAGGACGCGCGGAGTCGGCGTCGGGTTGCCCGGAGGGCCCGCTTACGATGTGCGAGCCAAGCCATGCCCGACGACTACCACCTGGACAGGCCGACGATGAGTCTCCCCAGTACAGCCCACGCCCTCGCCACCCTCGCCGCCGAGGGCGGCGAGCACAGCGAGCACGCCAGCCTCAACCCGTACCTCACCGGCGGCGGCGCGCTCGTCGCCCTGCTGCTCCTGCTGTGGATCACCACCCGCTTCAACCGCGACCGCTGAGCCGGGGAACGGCGCTGACGGCTCCCGGACCGGGACAGTAGGCTCTGCACGCATGGGAGAGCAGGGAGGGCCTGTGACCGGTCCGGTGAAGCGGCGGCTCGGCGTGATGGGCGGGACGTTCGACCCCATCCACCACGGCCACCTGGTGGCCGCCAGTGAGGTCGCCACGCAGTTCCACCTCGACGAGGTGGTGTTCGTGCCGACCGGGCAACCGTGGCAGAAGAGCCACCGGAACGTGTCCCCGGCCGAGGACCGCTATCTGATGACGGTGATCGCCACCGCCTCGAACCCGCAGTTCTCGGTGAGCCGGATCGACATCGACCGCGGCGGCAAGACGTACACGATCGAGACCCTGCGCGAGCTGCACACCCTGAACGCCGACACCGATCTGTTCTTCATCACCGGGGCCGACGCGCTCTCCCAGATCCTGACGTGGCGCGACGCGGAGGAGCTGTTCTCGCTGGCGCACTTCATCGGGGTGACCCGGCCGGGGCATGTGCTCTCCGACCCGGGGCTGCCGGACGGCGGGGTCTCGTTGGTGGAGGTTCCGGCGCTCGCCATCTCCTCCACGGATTGCCGGGCGAGGGTGGCGGCCGGGGAGCCGGTCTGGTACCTGGTGCCGGACGGGGTGGTGCGCTACATCAACAAACGCGGGCTGTACCGGGACGCCGGCTAGTCCGTCTCTGGAAGGGGCACTGGTGAACGACGCACACTCCGGGCGCAACTACGCCGAGGGTGGGCCCGAGGACGGCCAGGACCCTTACGCGCAGCAGTACTACGACCCGTACGGGCAGCAGACACCGCAACAGCAGCCGTACGACCCGTACGCCCAGCAGCAGCAGTACTACGACCCGTACGCCCAGGCTCAGCAGCGGCCCCAGCAGCCGCAGTACGACCCGTACGCACAGCAGTACTACGACCCGTACGGCCGACAGGCGCCGCCGCCGCAGCAGCAGGCCCCGCAGCGCGTCGACGAGCAGCAGTGGATCCCCCAGCAGCAGTCCTACGACACCTACGCCCCGCAGCCGGAGGCGCCCCGCCAGGAGGCCCCGCCGCGGCAGCGGCCCCCGCTCCAGCCGGTCCGGCAGCAGGCGCAGGTCCCGCGGCAGTCCGGGCCGCGCGACGAGGCCCAGGGCGGGCCCGAGTACCGCACCGAGCAGTTCTCGTTCATCGAGGAGCAGGACGAGGACTCCGACGACGTCATCGACTGGCTGAAGTTCGCCGAGACCCGCTCCGAGCGGCGCGACGAACGCAAGCGCAAGGGCCGCAACCGGGTCGTCACCCTGGTCGTGGTTCTCGTCCTCGCGCTCGTGGGCGGCGTCGGCTACCTCTGGTACGCGGGCAAGATTCCCGGCCTCACGATTTCCGGCGAGGGCTCCGGAGCGGCGGCCGGCCCGCAGAAGCGGGACGTGATCGTCGTACATCTGCGGAACACCAAGGGCGGCGGCAGCTCCACCGCGCTGCTGGTCGACAACGAGACCACCAAGAAGGGCACCACCGTCCTCCTGCCGAACTCCCTGGCCGTCACCACCGAGGACGGCGCCGCCACCACCCTCGGCAAGTCGGTCGAGGGCGAGGGCACCGGGCCCACCCGCTCCGCTCTCGACACCCTGCTGGGCGCCGACATCAAGGGCAGCTGGCGGCTGGACACCCCCTACCTGGAGAACCTGGTCGAGTCGGTGGGCGGGATCGTCCTCGACACCGACGCGACCGTGCCCGGGGTGAAGAAGGGCGACGACCCGCTGGTCAAGCGGGGTCGGGCGCAGACGCTGTCCGGCCAGGCCGCGGTCGCGTACGCCACGCACCTCGGGCGCGGCGAGCGGCAGAACCAACAGCTGCTCCGCTTCGGCAAGGTCATGCAGGCGGTGCTGAAGAAGATGTCGAGTGACGCGGACGCCGCGACGACGACCGTGCGGACGCTCAACCAGATCCCGGACCCGTCGCTGACCGAGGGCCAGCTGGGCGCCTCCCTGGCGCAACTCGCGGAGCAGGCGAAGAACGGCTCGTACGAGACGGCGCTGCTGCCGGTGCGGCCGGACGGGACCCTCAGCGAGAGGGCCACGGACAGCGTCGTGAAGGACGTACTGGGCGGGACGGTCAAGAACACCGACCCGGATGCCGCCCCGCGGATCAGCGTCCGGAACGCCACCGGTGACCGCAAGGCCTCGGGCAGCGCCCAGGTCACGCTGGTCAACAGCGGCTACACCTTCGTCGACGGCGGGTCGGCCGGCGTGGCGCAGGCGGCATCCCGGGTGACGTACGCGGACGCGGATCAGGCCCGTAAGGCCAAGGAGGTCGCCACGACACTGGGCCTGCCGGAGAGCGCGGTGAGGAAGGGCCGGGGCGCGTCGAACGCCGATGTGACGGTCGTCCTCGGACAGGACTACCGGGCCGGATGACCGGCGGGCGGTGAGCGCTCGGGGCCCGGGCGTGGGAATCACGTCGGGCTCTGTCGGCGGGGCGTGAGACCCTGGACGCGTACCTGTTCCCGATCGAAAGCTTGGCTTGTGACCGCCACGGACCGCTCCATCGAGCTCATCAACGTCGCTGCCCAGGCGGCTGCCGACAAGCTCGCGCACGACATCATCGCGTACGACGTCAGCGACGTGCTGGCGATCACCGACGCCTTCCTGCTGGCCTCGGCCCCGAGCGACCGTCAGGTCAAATCGATCGTCGACGAGATCGAGGAGCGGCTGAACAAGGAGCTGCAGGCCAAGCCGGTGCGTCGCGAGGGCGACCGGGAGGCCCGCTGGGTGCTGCTGGACTACGTGGACATCGTCGTGCATGTGCAGCACAGCGAGGAGCGGGTGTTCTACGCGCTGGAGCGGCTCTGGAAGGACTGCCCCGAGCTGGAGCTGCCGGCTGACGCCGCCGCCACCCGCGGCAAGGCGGCCGAGCACGCCAAGGACCAGGCGGAGCAGGAGCTGGACGGAGAGCTGAGCTGAACGGGGTCCAGGGCGGCCGGGGCCGCCGGATAGTGCTCTGGCGGCACGGTCAGACCGCCTGGAACCTGGAGCGCCGGTTCCAGGGTTCGACCGACATCGAGCTGACCGAGACCGGGCTGGCGCAGGCCCGCCGCTCCGCACGGCTGCTGGCCGCGCTGCAGCCGGACGCGATCGTCGCCTCCGACCTGAAGCGGGCGGCGACGACGGCCGCGGAGCTTGCGGCGATCACCCGCCTGGAGGTCGAGCACGACCCGGGCCTGCGCGAGACCTACGCCGGGAGCTGGCAGGGCCTGACCCACGAGGAGATCGTCGAGCGGTACGGCGAGCAGTACGCGGCGTGGAAGCGTGGCGAGCCGGTGCGACGCGGCGGCGGGGAGCTGGAGACCGAGGTCGCGGAGCGGGCGGCGCCGGTGGTCGAGCGCAATGTCGACAAGCTGCCGGACGGCGGCACGCTCGTCGTGGTCAGCCACGGCGGCACCATCCGCACCACCATCGGCCGGTTCCTGCAGCTGGACCCGCGGAGCTGGGAGGCCCTGGGCGGCCTGTCCAACTGCTGCTGGTCGGTGCTGGGCGAGGGCGCGCGTGGGTGGCGCCTGTTGGAGCACAACGCCGGCACGCTGCCCGAGCCGGTCCTGGGCGACGACGACTGAGACGACGAACTGAGACGACGCCGACCGCCTGCGACCGCTCCGGCATGGCCTGAGCCGGGGCCCCGTCGGGCCGGAGACGACGCCTGGCAGGCCTGCGGAGCGTGAGGCGGGCGCGTGACCATGCCCGGGGGCGGGAGCCCCCTGAGCGGTCCTGTGGCGGGGCCTGGGACCGCGACTGGGCCTGCACCGCCCCTCGGGCCACCCGGCGGCACCCGAGCCACCGTCCCGCGGCCCCCCCGCCGTGCCGCCCGGACCTCGGGGCCCAAGCGGCACTCCGCCAAGCCTTCGGCACAGCACCCGGCCCGGGCGCGGCCCCGGCCGTACCGCCCCGGGGCCCCGGGGCCCGCCACGGCTCTCGCCAAGGCCTTCGGCACAGCACCCGGCCCGGGGCGCGGCCCCCGGTGACCGGGGAAACGGAGGGGAAACGGATTTCGCATCTGGGCAGGTCACCGGTTAAGCTTCTTCTCGTTCACGGCGCCGCGGTGAGAACCCGGAGGTGTTGAGAACAGCGGGGCTATAGCTCAGTTGGTAGAGCGCCTGCATGGCATGCAGGAGGTCAGGAGTTCAATTCTCCTTAGCTCCACAGTCCCTTCGATCCCGTCTCCCTCAGGGAGGCGGGATCGCTGCGTTTCCGGCAGCGGTGAGCGCCGCTCTCCCCGCTTCCGGTGTGCGAGGACCACCGAGGAGCACCGCAGCCGGATGATCCGTCCGACAGGTCCGCTGACCTCCGGGCTTTCACGTGGCAGAATCGGACGGCCGGGAGGGAGGGAGCGCGCATGCCGACGAGCATTCTCGAGGAGGTCAACGATCTTCTCGATATTGCCGAGGCACAAGGCTACGACTGGCTGCCGGAGTACGCGCTCCGCTTCACCTCCCCCCTCGACGAGAACCAGGCGACATACAGTCCGGCCCTCCTCAAGTGTCCGTCCTGCGGCTCGGCTCATGTGGCCCAGGTGCTCGGAGACAACGGTGGGATTTCCTACGTGTGCACAGCCTGCGGCCACAGCTGGAGCTGATTGATGGGTGCACACAGGCGGAAGTGCGACTGGTGCGGGAGTGGGACTCCGATCGTCCGCGACATGGAGCCGATCAACCCCGACTACCAGTACTGGTGCGAGGAGTGCGCACGGGCGCTGATCATAAAAGGCGATCCCATCGAGACCTACCGCGAGCTCGAGGGCGAACCGATCTACGGCCGGCTCCTCGACGAGCACTGCACTCTCAAGCGCTTCTACTCCTTCGCCACCGCTTGACCGCGGTGGCCCGGAGCCGCAGGCCACCCCTGGAGCGTTCCCCGTTTCCCGTGCTGCCCAGGCGTCAACACCCGGCCGTAGGAGCCGCGTTCACCCTGCACACAAGCCATGCCCCCTCCCGAACCACCACCTTCTCCCCCCGCGCCGCGTTCGCCCGTTGCCGGGGGTTCATCCCTCCGTTCATCACGACGCGGGGACGTGCTGCGGGGTTCTCCCTCCGGCTCTCGCTGTGACGAACGACACCATGGTGTCGGGCTCCGGGCACGGTTCCTGTCACCCTCGGGGAGGGCTCGGTGCCGTACGCCCGGCACGGGAACAGATGACAGACCATCGATTTGGCGGAAGGCCGGGGAGCCCGTGTAAGGTTGGCGCAGCCGCCGGGGCGACCAGGCGGAGCGGGACCTGGGGCTATAGCTCAGTTGGTAGAGCGCCTGCATGGCATGCAGGAGGTCAGGAGTTCAATTCTCCTTAGCTCCACAGACATACGAGAGCGGGCCGCCCGATCGGGCGGCCCGCTCTCGTATGTCCGGGACCTGCCCTCACCCCCGGGGCAGTGCCTTCCTCGCGGGGGGAGCCTGCTGGGCGGGCGCCTCCTCGAGGCGGAGCGCGAGCTCCGGGCAGCGGCGTACGGCGCGCTGGGCGTTGCCCTGCAGATGTATCGGGACCGTCATGTCCGCGATGACCGGGTAACCGTCCGGGCCCATTCGGACCAGCTCCGGCACCACACCGGCACACAGGCCGTGGCCCTCGCACAGCACCCAGTCCACGGCCAGCTTCTGGCCGCTGGGAACGCCCTCTTCCTCGTAGCCGGGGTTCGGCAGGGGGAGCACACCCTGAGTGGGGCGGCCGCACCCGCCGCTCAGCACATGGGCGGCGAGGTCGTCGGTGAAGGCCTGCAGCGTGGACTGGAAGAAGCGCACGGACCCGTCGGGGTGCTTGCAGGCCCCCCGGCCCTTGACGGCCTGCGTGACCTGCCGCAGGGCCTCCAGCGCGGTCGGTCCGCCGCCGCCCAGTACGTCCGAGAGTCCGGCAGCGGCCGCCGGCAGGCCCAGCTTGCAGGGGCCGCACTGCCCCGCGGTCTCGGCGGCCAGCCAGTTCGCCACCCTCAGGGACTCCCCGAGCGCGCAGGTCTCGGGGCTGATCGGAAGGATCGCGCCCGCTCCCAGGGCTCCGCCGGCCGTGGCGAGCGCCTTGCGGGAGATGATGGCGCCCACCGCGGTCAGCCCGTCGATCCAGTTGCCGTGGTAGCCACCGGTCAGCACGGCCTGGGGCACGGGCGGTGCCCCGCACAGCTCCAGGACGTAGCGCATCGGTGTGCCGACCGGCACTTCGAGGACGGTCGGCCGGGCCACGGACCCGGACACCGTGAGCATGACCGTGCCGGGCTCGTCGGACAGTCCGGAGTTGCCGTAGCGCGGCGCGCCCAGCCGTGCGGCGACGGCGAGTTGGGCGAAGGTCTCGGCGTTGGACAGCAGTGTCGGCGCACCCCCGACACCGGAGTCCGAAGCCCGCACCTTACGGCCGGCCGGCAGCGACGGACCGCCGTTCACGGCGCTGATCACCGAGGACGCCTCGCCGGAGACCATCCGCTCAGGTGTTCTCACCACCCGGACGCGCAGCCCCTTGCCGCGCCGGTCCGTCAGCCCTCGCTCGGACAGCGCCTCCCGCATGGACGCCTCGGTCGAGTCGCGGGTCACGGCGATGGCCAGGATCTTGGCGCCGAGCGCCTCGGCGGCCAGCAGGGCACCGTCCAGAATGAGGTGCGGCGCGCGGCACAGCAGCACCGTGTCCTTGCGGCAGGCGGGTTCGCCCTCGCTGCCGTTGACGACGACCACGGGTCGTACGCCGCGCCGGATCGCGCTCTTCGCCACCGCCCGCAGCTTCTTGGCGAACGGGAAGCCCGCGCCGCCCCGGCCGTTCAGCGAGACGGCCTCGGCCAGATCGGCCAGCCGCTCGCCGACGATCGGCTCCAGGGCGCCGTGCACCTTCAGGTGCATGCCGAGGTCGAGACGGTGCACCAGGTCGAACCCCGTGGTCAGCTGAGGCAGACCGACGACCCGGACCTCCGGCACATCGGGCAGTGGTGCGTTCATGGCCGCTCTCCTGCGGGGTAGTGCCACGGTTCACCGGGCGGGGGCGAGTAGGACTGTCCGGCGGCGGGGTCCGGCTCCGCACGGCGCCGGATGGTCTCGCCGGGAGGCGGCGGGGACGGGGTCGGCCAGCGGCCCGTCGTCTGGATGGGCGGCTCCGGCGCGTAGGACGACGTGGTCGGAATCGTCTCCGTCGGGGCGTACGGGGTGTACGGAGGTGCGGGTGGCACCGGCTGCATCATCTCGGTCTGCGCCTCGTACGGGGGTACGGGCGGCAGTGTCCCGCTCTGGGCCTCGTACGGTGGCACCGGAGGCATCATTTCGGTCTGCGCCTCGTAGGAGGGGACGGGCGGCAGCGTCCCGGCCTGTGACTCGTACGGTGGCACCGAAGGCATCATTTCGGTCTGCGCCTCGTAGGAGGGCACCGGCGGCAGTGTCCCGGCCTGGCTCTCGTAGGACGGCACCGGAGGGATCATTTCGGTCTGCGTCTCGTACGGGGGTGCGGGCCGTTGGGGCGGGACGCCGAAGGGCTCCGAGGGCTGCGGTGCCGACGAGACCGCCCGGTAGGCCGCGGAAATGCCGGCTCCCCGGCCGCTGGAGACGGGTGTGGGGCGCGTCGAGTCGATCCGCAGCGGAGGCTCCTGGAGACGGCTGTCCTGGGGGCGGGCGTCCGCCCGGCCGCCGGGGACACGGGTCGAGCCCGGCAGTGGCGACACCGACGGATCCCGGACGGGTGGCGCGGTGTCCCGGGCGGTACCGGGCATCTCGTCACGCGTGATTGACATCAGCATCCGCGCGATGCGGCGGCGCTGCGGCTGGGGAAGCAGCCGCACGGACACCGCCGCGCCCACGGCTACAAGGGCGAGGCAGTACATCGTGGTCACCCATACGGCTGCCGGGCGCCCGGCGTTCAGACCGTGCAGCAGGGCGGCGAACCAGGCCGGGTAGGCCAGCGAGTGCAGCGCGCGCCAGCGGGCGGCGGCCGGGCCCGACGGGGCGAAGGCGCTGCGTGCCGCACCGGTGGCCCCGGCGATGACCATGCAGTGCGCGGCGAGTGAGCCGAGGCCGATGAGCCCGTCCCGGCCTGCGAAACCCTCGCCGAACGGCACCAGCGTGGCCAGCCAGGTCGCACGGGCCTCGGAGACCTTGATGGTGATGTGCAGCAGCAGGAAGCCGAGGGAGCCGACCGCGAGGAAGCGGTGGATGGCCTGGGAGAGCAGCCGCTGCGGGATGTCGAGCAGGACGCGGTCGGCGGCCACCAGGCCCCAGATCACGACGCCGCTGAGCGACACGAGGGTGAGTACACCGCTGGCGAAGTCGATGGCCGCCCGCAGCTCGTCACCCGCGAACAGCGCGATCGACGGGATGACGAGGACGACCGCGACCTGCAGGGCGTAGAGAACCGGCCGGGGCAGGGAGGACGGCGTCGCGGGCGATGGTGGCCGCGGGGCCTGGGTCCGTGGGGACGGTATCCGTGAGGATTTTTTTCGCATCTTGCGTTGAGGTTGCATGCGGGCGACTCCAGTGGTGCGGAGGGAGGGGTCCCGGATCCGCATGCTAAGCGCCCGATCAAAGATCATCCGTGTGTTTGGTTATTTGCTCGAATGTCAATATCGCCGATGACATCCGAGCGTCGCTGTGCGCGAGGGGCCGGTGGCCCTGTGCGGCCTGCACGGACGCTGCGGTACCCTGAGGCCATGCGTGCCGTACGCCTTCTGCTTAGCGGGCCGCGCTGATCAGTCCCGGCCGAAGGACAACTTGGCCGGAATCGGCGCGGCGTCCCCTCCTGTGCGAGGGGCCTTTTTGTTTCAGGGACAAGAGGGTTCGTTTCCGTGAGCAGAGACGATCGATGGAGCTTTGAGGACGATGAGCGAGACCAATTCAGCGGCCGAGGTGGCCGCGCCGCACCGCTACACGGCTGCGATGGCCGCCGACGTCGAGGCACGCTGGCAGGACGCCTGGGACGCCGAGGGGACGTACGAGACCCCCAACCCCGAGGGTGACCTGTCCGGGCCGGCGGAGCTCGTGGCCCGCCCGAAGAAGTTCATCATGGACATGTTCCCGTACCCGTCGGGCGCGGGGCTGCACGTCGGTCACCCCCTGGGCTACATCGCCACCGATGTCTACGCCCGCTTCAACCGGATGACCGGCCACAACGTCCTGCACACCCTGGGCTTCGACGCGTTCGGCCTGCCCGCCGAGCAGTACGCCGTGCAGACCGGCACCCATCCGCGGGTCAGCACCGAGGCCAACATCGAGAACATGACGGTCCAGCTGCGGCGGCTGGGCCTGGGCCACGACAAACGCCGGTCGTTCGCCACGATCGACCCGGACTACTACCGCTGGACCCAGTGGATCTTCCTGCAGATCTTCAACTCCTGGTACGACGAGGAGGCGAGGAAGGCCCGTCCGATCGACACGCTGGTCGAACAGTTCGCCTCCGGCGCGCGGCCCACACCGGAGGGGCGCGGCCCGTGGGCGGAGCTGTCCGAGGCGGAGCGCGCCGATCTGCTGGGGGAGTACCGGCTGGCGTACGCCTCCGACGCGCCCGTCAACTGGTGCCCCGGTCTGGGCACCGTCCTGGCCAATGAGGAGGTCACGGCCGAAGGCCGCTCCGAGCGGGGCAACTTCCCCGTCTTCAAGGCCAAGCTGCGCCAGTGGAACATGCGGATCACCGCCTACGCGGACCGGCTGCTGGACGATCTGGACGCGCTGGACTGGCCCGAGGCGATCAAGCTGCAGCAGCGCAACTGGATCGGCCGTTCCGAGGGTGCCCGGATCGACTTCCCCGTCGGGGACGACCGGTCGATCACGGTGTTCACGACCCGTCAGGACACCCTGTTCGGCGCCACCTACATGGTGCTGGCTCCGGAGCACGAGCTGGTCGACGCGATCGTCCCGGGCGCCTGGCCCGAGGGCACGCACGACGTGTGGACCGGCGGGCACGCCACCCCGTCCGAGGCGGTGACCGAGTACCGCAAGCAGGCCGCGGCCAAGTCGGATGTCGAGCGGCAGGCCGAGGTCAAGGAGAAGACCGGCGTCTTCACCGGCGCGTACGCCACCAACCCGGTCAGCGGCGAGCGGGTGCCGGTCTTCATCGCCGACTATGTGCTGATGGGCTACGGCACCGGCGCGATCATGGCCGTCCCGGCGCACGACAGCAGGGACTTCGCCTTCGCCCGCGCCTTCGAGCTGCCGATGCGCTGTGTCGTGGAGCCGAGCGACGACCGCGGCACGGATACCTCGGCCTGGGACGACGCCTTCGCCTCCTACGACGCGAAGATCGTGAACTCCACCGGTGAAGGGATCTCGCTGGACGGCCTGGGCGTGGTCGAGGCCAAGGCCAGGATCACCGAGTGGCTGTCCGCGAGGGGTATCGGCGAGGGCACGGTCAACTTCCGGCTGCGGGACTGGCTGTTCAGCCGGCAGCGCTACTGGGGCGAGCCCTTCCCCATCGTCTACGACGAGAGCGGCGTGGCGCACGCGCTGCCCGAGTCCATGCTGCCGGTCGAGCTGCCCGAGGTCGACGACTACTCACCGCGGACGTTCGACCCCGAGGACGCGGACACCTCGCCGGAGACCCCGCTGTCCCGCAACGAGGACTGGGTCACCGTCGAGCTGGACCTGGGCGACGGCGTCAAGACGTACCGCCGTGAGACCAACACCATGCCCAACTGGGCCGGTTCGTGCTGGTACGAGCTGCGCTACCTGGACCCGCGCAATGCCGCGCAGCTGGTCGGCCCGGAGGTCGAGCAGTACTGGATGGGGCCGCGGGAAGGGCAGCCCGCGGGCGGCGTCGACCTGTACGTGGGCGGAGCGGAGCACGCCGTACTGCACCTGCTGTACGCCCGCTTCTGGCACAAGGTGCTGTTCGACCTGGGCCACATCTCGTCCTTCGAACCGTTCCACAAGCTGTTCAACCAGGGCATGATCCAGGCCTACGTCTACCGGGACAGCCGCGGCATCGCGGTCCCGGCGGCCGAGGTCGAGGAGCGTGACGGGACGTACTCCTACCAGGGCGAGCCCGTCAGCAGGCTGCTGGGCAAGATGGGCAAGTCCCTGAAGAACGCCGTCACTCCCGACGAGATCTGCGCCGAGTACGGCGCCGACACCCTGCGCCTCTACGAGATGGCGATGGGCCCGCTGGACGTCTCCCGGCCCTGGGACACGCGCGCGGTGGTCGGCCAGTACCGGCTGCTGCAGCGGCTGTGGCGCAACGTCGTGGATGAGAACACCGGCGAGGTCACGGTCGTCGACGAGGAGCCCGATGAGGCGACGCTGCGCGCCCTGCACAAGGCGATCGACGGTGTCACGCAGGACATGGAGAACCTGCGCTTCAACACCGCCATCGCCAAGGTGACCGAGCTGAACAACCATCTGACGAAGGCGGGCGGGCGGGTGCCCCGGTCGGTCGCCGAGCGGCTGGTGCTGCTGGTCGCACCGCTGGCCCCGCACATCGCCGAGGAGCTGTGGCACCGGCTGGGCCATGAGTCGACGGTGGTCCACGAGGCCTTCCCGGTCGCCGACCCGGCGTATCTGGTCGATGAGACGGTGACCTGCGTCGTCCAGATCAAGGGCAAGGTCAGGGCGCGCCTGGAGGTCGCCCCGACGATCGCCGACGAGGAGCTGGAGAAGCTGGCCCTGGCGGACGCGGGCGTGCAGTCGGCGCTGGGCGGGGCGGGTATCCGCAAGGTCGTCGTGCGGGCGCCGAAGCTGGTCAACATCGTTCCGGCGTGAGCCGGGGGGCGTGGTGGCGCGGGCCGTGGACGCGGTGCGTCGTGAGTCGATGTGACGTCGTGACGTGACGTTGTGACGCCGGGGCGGTGGAGTCGGTGGCGTGGGCCGGGGCGCTGGACGCGGCAGTGGGCTGCGCCGCGCCCCCGAGCCGAACGGCTCCGAGCGAACGGCCGGGCCGGGAATGGCTGAGGACATTCCCCAACGGGCCGGTCGGGGGCTCCGATGGAACCCTCGACCGGCCCGGGCCGTTTACGGTGGAGATACGTCCTGCGGGGTACGACCTTGTCGTCGGCGTCGGCGTCGTCAGCCCCGCGTACAGGGCGTCGGAACATCCGGTCACCCGGACATCGCGAAGGAGCGTCCATGGAAGCCGCGATCCTCATCCTGGCGCTGCTCTTCGTGCTTTTTGTCGCGCTCGGCGCCTATGTGGCCGTGAAGGTGCTGAGTGCGGCCAAGCGCGGCGTGGACCGCACAGTGGAGCAGGCCCGTCGCACGGTCGAGGACACGACCCTCAGGGCGAGGAAGTACACCCAGCCGGGAGCGGTCGGCGATCTCGCCGAGCTGCGGCTCTCCCTGCGTACCTCCATGAGGTCCACCCAGGAGGCGCTGGCGGCCGCCTCGCCCGAGGACGCCTCCCTGGCGGAGTCGATCGGCCTCTTCAAGCGGCTGAGCGCGCATGGGCACCAGTTGGACGACGACCTCAAGCGGCTGGAGCGGGAGCCGGACAAGAACCGGCTCCTGGAACGGCTGCCGGAGTTGCGGGAGCGTACGGAGCAGGTGGTGCGGCACGCGGACTCGCTGCGGTGGGCGGTACGGGACCGGACACGGCGGTTCGCGGGGGACGACCTGGAGGAGCTGGGGCGCCAGATCGAGGTCGAGTCGGGGGCGCTGAGGCACTGGACGACTGAGGAGACCCCGTTCCCGCAGCCATCGCGCCAGGAGGCCACTCCCCGGGCGGGGACGCCGACCCGGCGCTCCGGAGCTCCGACGCCGACTCGGAGTCAGACCCCCGCCTCCACACCGACGCCGACCTGGCCGGATGTCTCCCGCCCGGACGCGGAGGCGCAGGAGCCGCCGGCCATCACCGCGCGGGACCCGAGGCAGGCCGCGTACCCCTGGACCAAGGCCCGTAGGCCGGAGAGCAGCACCTGACCGATGGGCGCCGGAAACCTGTACGTGACCGGCGGGCGCCAGGACGGGCCCGCACTGTCGGCCGTGGTCGTCCCCGGATAATCTCCCAGTCATGTCCCGCCATGTCGCGATCGTCACCGACTCAACGGCCTACCTGCCGCAGCAGGCGATGGAGCGGCACGGCATCACCGCGGTGCCGCTGACCGTGGTACTTGGCGACCGCGCGCTGGAAGAGGGGACCGAGGTGTCCGCCCGGTCCGTCGCACAGGCTTTGCAGCGGCGTACGTCGGTGACGACCTCCCGGCCGAGCCCCGCGACCTTCGCGGCCGCGTACCGGGCGGCCGCGGAAGCAGGCGCGGACGGGATCGTGTCGCTGCATCTGTCCGCCGAGATCTCCGGTACGTACGACGCGGCGGTGCTGGCGGCACGAGAGGCGCCCGTACCGGTCCGGGTCGTGGACACGGGCATGGTCGCCATGGCGCTCGGATTCTGTGCGCTGTCCGCCGCGGAGACGGTGGGCACGGGCGGAACGCTCGACGAGGCGGTCGCGGCGGCGGAGAAGCGCGCCGAGGCCACGTCCGCGTACTTCTACGTGGACACACTCGACTACCTGCGGCGCGGGGGGCGGATCGGCGCGGCGCAGGCGATGTTGGGGTCGGCCCTCGCAGTGAAGCCGCTGCTGCAGCTGGACGGCGGACGTATCGAGCTGCTGGAGAAGGTCCGTACGGCGTCCAAGGCCATCGCCCGGCTCGAGGAGCTCGTGGTCGAACGGGCCGGGGTGAGCTCCGTGGACATCGCGGTGCACCATCTGGACGCGGAGGCGCGCGCCGAGCAGCTCGCGGAGCGGCTGCGGCAGCGGGTACCCGGACTGGCCGAGCTGCACGTCAGTGAGGTGGGAGCGGTGATCGGCGCGCACACGGGCCCGGGGCTGCTGGGCGCGGTGATCTCGCCGAGGGCCTGAGCGCACTCGGGCGGAGGTGAGGGCCGGGGCTCGGCCGTGGGGGCGGCCTGTGTGAAGTGGCGTTCCACTGCTCGTGGCAAGCCGAGGCCCGAAGACTGCCAAGATCCAGTGGCGGGGGCGTCGGGTCACTCGCTCGGGTGGCGAGGTTTTCCACAACTATTCGGTTATCCACCGTTCTTGGGGCCTCTCAGCAGAAAGCGCGGAACGTGCCTACCGTCGGCGGCATGGACATCCGATCACACTCCGTAACCAGAGGTCCGGGCCGGGTACGCGGCTCCGATGGCCGTGCCCGCCGACCCCACGGGCTGCGCCGCGGCTCGGGCGGTGGGAACCGTACGTTCCGCGCTGTTCGTGGCGGCGATACGGGTCGTAGGGTCCGGGCGGTCCGTCGTCCGCCGGCTGACGTACGCACGACGGCATTGCGCGAACGTGCCCAAGCGCTGTTCTCGGCGCGTCCCCGTCACCCACCACGACCCGTCATCGCCGGGCAGACGGGTCCGACCGGCGACCGGCCACGGACGGAACGGCCCGCCAACGGGGGCGTGAGCACGGAACCGCCCACGACATCGAGGCATGACCTCGCGCGTCAGGGGCTGGCCCAACGGAAGCCCGTAGGCCGGGGGCTCGCGCGTCGGGGGTCCGCAGGGCCTGCGCTGGAGTCCGGGAGCGCGGGGCCCGTGCAACAGGGGTCCGCAGGACTCGTGCGTCAGGAATCCGAGAGCGCGGGGCCCCTGCAACAGAGGCTCGAGCGCCGGGGGCCCGAGCGTCAGGAGTCGGCCCGCCGGGAGTCGGCCCGTCGGGAGTCGGCCGGCCAGGAGCCCGAGCGCCATGAGCCCGCCCGGGAGGTGTGGGGGCGCCGGGAGCCTGCCCGGGAGGTGTCGGCGCGCCAGGAGTCCGCTCGTCAAGGGCCCGTGCGTCAGGAGTCCGGCAGCAGCACTGGTCCGCCCGGGAGCGGCCCGACCGGGCGTCGGCTCGCCCGGTGGAGGCTCGCGGTTCGCGAACGGGTGCCGCTGTGGGTCCAGTTGAGGTGTGCTGTCGAGCCCCGGGCACTCGCGGCACTGGCCGTCGTGCTGGCGCTCGCCGGAGGATTCGCCGCCTACCACTACTGGACCGGACGGCCACAGACCGTGCGGGCCCCAGCCGCCGAACCTCCGGCGCAGCCCGTCGGGCCCGGCCAGGGTGGCGGCCGGGCGACCGGCGCTGTGGGACCGGCGCCCATTAGGAGCACGGACCGTCGCATCGTGGTGGTGGATGTGGCGGGCGAGGTCCGCAGACCGGGAATCCAGCGGCTGCCCGCCGGGTCGAGGGTCGCCGACGCCCTGCGGGCCGCGGGTGGGGTGCGTCCCGGCACCGACACCGGGGCGCTCAACCGGGCGCGTGTCCTGAACGACGGCGAGCAGGTGGTGGTCGGCGGACCTGCCCCCGCCGGTGCGGACGGCTCAGGCGTGACGGGCACGGACGCCGGTACGGGACCGGGTGTTTCCTCCGGCGCCACCGCGCCGATCAGTCTCAACACCGCGACTGCGGAGCAGCTCGACACGCTCCCCGGCGTGGGTCCGGTCCTCGCGCAGCACATTCTCGAGTACCGCGAGCAGAACGGCGGTTTCCGGTCCGTCGATCAGCTTCGCGAGGTCACTGGCATCGGGGACCGCCGCTTCGCCGACCTCCAATCCCTTGTGCAGCCATGACCGGAGTCCGTGCGCATGCGGAGTCCGGACGCCGCCTCGGAGCCTCCCACCCCCGCGAGGAAGGCGGCCCCACCGACCTCCGCCTCGTACCGCCGGCTTTGGGGACCTGGGCTGCCGCGGCCCTCGCCCTCGACGCCCCCACGCCCTGGGCGGTCACCGGTGCGGTGGTGTGCCTGGCCGCAGCGGCCGTGCTTCTGTTGCGGTTCTCCAGAGCAGACGACCGAGCTGAGCCGCACGGCGGCCGGCACCGGAGCTCGTACCGGCGTGCCGCCGCCGACGGCAGCACTGTCGCGGGTTCCGATGCGGTCGCAGCGTTGCGAAGCCCTACCCGCGCGAGACGCGGGATGGGTTCCGTGGCCATCGCCGCTCTGCTCTGTGCGGCCGCCGCCACGGCCTCGGCCGCCCTTCACGCCGCGGACCTGCGGCGCGGTCCGCTGCCGGAGCTGGCGCGGCGACATGCCGACGTCACGGCCGAGCTGACCTTGACCGGCGATCCCCGCCTCACCCGGCCCAGGGTGCGTGGCGCCGAGCCTGCGCCCGCGGCCGTCGTCCTGGAGGCGGAGGCGGAGCGTGTGACCGGGCCGGACGGGACGATCACCGCGACCCGCACGCCGTTGCTCGTTCTCGTGCAGCAGCGCGATGCGGCAGGCTCCGCCATGACGGGCAGCGGTGCGCCCCGGGCTCAACCCCAGGCGCTCTGGCTCAGGTTGCTGCCGTCCACACGGCTCCGTGTCCGGGCCCGGGCCGTACCGCCGCTGGAGGGCGGCGGCAGGCCCGTTGCCGTGGTGCTGCGTGTGTCCGGCGGGGGACCGCCGCAGGTGATCGGCGCGCCGAGCCCCCTGCAGCAAGCCGCGGGGGAGCTGCGCGCCGGGTTACGGGAGGCCACCGACGGGCTCTCACCCGACGCCCGTGCCCTGCTGCCCGGGCTGGTCGTCGGGGACACCTCCCGTATGCCCCCCGACCTCGACGAGGCCTTCCACGCCACGGACTTGGTGCACCTCACCGCCGTATCCGGTGCGAACCTCACCATCGTGCTCGCGCTGCTCATCGGACCGCCGCATCTGGCCATCCGTGCCGAGCGGCGCGGGCTGGCCCCGCGCCTCGGTATGTCCCTGCGCCTGACCGCGCTGCTCGGCGGACTGCTCACCCTCGCTTTTGTGATCGTCTGCCGCCCTGAGCCCAGCGTGCTGCGGGCAGCCGCCTGCGGCCTGGTCTCGCTGCT
This sequence comes from Streptomyces sp. 8N706, assembly GCF_052245415.1. Lineage (NCBI taxonomy): Bacteria > Bacillati > Actinomycetota > Actinomycetes > Kitasatosporales > Streptomycetaceae > Streptomyces > Streptomyces sp. 8N706. The sequence continues at coordinate 81,075 of NZ_JBQQBW010000019.1, forward strand.
CGCGATCGCCACCGGCCGTCGCAGATCCCTCCTCCCCGCCCTGTCCACCGTCGTACTTCTGCTGGTGCTCTACGACCCGTGGCTCGCCCGCTCCTACGGCTTTCTGCTCTCCGTGCTGGCCACCGCCGCACTGCTCACCTTCGCCCCGCGCTGGAGCGCCGCACTCCAGCGCCGCCGGGTGCCGGCCCGGCTCGCCGAGGTGCTCGCCGCGGCTGCGGCCGCCCAGGCGGTCTGCGCGCCCGTCGTTGCCCTGCTGGCCGCGCGCGTCAGTCTCGTCGCGGTCCCGTGCAATCTCCTCGCCGAGCTCGCCGTCGCCCCCGCAACCGTCCTCGGCTTCGCCGCCCTGGCGGCCGCGCCGGTCGCCATGCCCGTCGCCACCTGGCTCGCCTGGCTGGGCAGTTGGCCGACCGAGTGGATCGCTGCCATCGCCCGCACGGGCGCGGCGCTGCCCGGCGCCGAACTGGACTGGCCCGGCAGCTGGGCCGGGGGGCTGCTGCTCGCCGCCGTCACAGCTGTCGCCGTGCTCGCCGCTCCCCGTCTGCTCCGCCACCCGTGGCTGGGCGCGGGGTGTGCCCTGCTCCTGGTCCTGGCGATCACCCGGCCGGCACCGCTACCGAGGCTCGTCACCGGCTGGCCGCCCCCCGGCTGGCGGTTCGCGGTCTGCGATGTGGGCCAGGGCGACGCGCTGGTGCTCTCGGCCGGTGAGGGCACGGCAGTGGTCGTGGACGCGGGCCCCGAACCCGCGCTCGTCGACCGCTGTCTGCGCGCGTTGGGAGTCACCCGTATCCCCCTGGCCGTGCTCACGCACTTCCACGCCGACCATGTGGCCGGTCTGCCCGGGGTGCTGCGCGGCCGTGCGGTGGGCGCGATCGAGACCACGACCCTCCAGGAGCCGCCCGACCAGGCCGCATTCGTACGGCGTGTGGCCTCCGGGGCGGGTGTCCCGGTGGTCCGTACGGCACCGGGGGACCGGAGACTGGGCTCGCTCAGCTGGCGCGTCCTCTGGCCCCCGCCCTCCGCTCCCCCGGGACTCCCCGGTGCTGCCCTCGCCCCCGAGGGCGCGAACGACGCCAGCGTCACGCTCCTCGTCCGTACGTCCGGACTCACCCTGCTCCTACTCGGCGATCTCGAACCCCTCGCCCAACAGAGCCTGTTGGCCACGGTGCCCGATCTGCCCGCCGTGGATGTCCTCAAGGTCGCTCACCACGGCTCGGCCTACCAGCACCCACAGTTGCTCCGGCACGTCCACCCCCGGCTCGCCCTGATCTCCTGCGGCGAGGACAATCCGTACGGCCATCCGTCGCCCCGCACGATCACCGCGCTACGGCAGCAGGGCGCCACCGTGCTGCGTACCGACACCGACGGCGCGATCGCCGTGACAGGCCCGGCGTCCCGGCTCGGCGCCGCGGTCAGACGCGGCAGACGGCCCCAACGCACTCGAGCCGGGGGCCCGCCATGTCGAAGAAGGCTCGGGGGAGCGCCCGGGCGACTCCGACAACACAGCGCAGGGGACCGGGTCCGACGTGGGGGAGTGGCCTACCGGTTGCCACGAGCCGGTGAGGCTTCCCGGTCGCAGCACCGGCTCACCAGGCTGAGGGCAGCACGCTCAGTGGCAGCGGGCTCACTGGCAGCGGGCTCCTCACCACCGAGGCGTCCGGTGACCGCCGAGAGGAGGAGCTGCCGGACACCGCGACTGTGCTCGGGGCCTGTCGCGATCTGTTCGGCATCGAGCTCGACCGCGTTGCGGCCGTGCGGCCGACGGCGTAACGGAGAAGGCGCATACCGACTGCCCACCCACGTGGGTCGCCGCGTCAGGGCCGCTCGAGCCATCCGTCGTACTCCGCCGCCAGTGCGTCCAGCGCGGCCTCGTCCAGGTCTTCCGAGGGGTCCTCGACCACGACGAGCCACTGCGCGTCCTCGGCATCGTCCTCGCCCGCCAAGGCGTCCCGCACCAGATGGGGTTCCTCCACCGGCCCGAAACGTCTGGTGACCTCGTCGGCCGCTCCTCCGCTGCCCCGCGGTCCGGCAGCACCAGTACATGGTGCGCAGCGGGTGTGAGGTGGCCTGAGGCGTCATCGGTCTCGTGGGGAGAGGGCATCGAGGTACTCACGCGCCCATTGTGCGGGACCGCGCAGCAGCCCCTGTGCGGGACCGCACGGCAGCCGCTTCGCGGGGTGGACGGCGCCGCTCTGCGAGACTCCCGGCAGCTGCTCCGCGGGATGGAGCAGCCGTCTCGGGACCTCGTGGCAACCGCCCTGCAGGTGCGCGCGGCGTGAGCCCGGCCGGTGCCTGGTGCGGGGCCGGGCCCTCCGGGGCTGGGGGCCCCTGGAACGTCCATTTACGGGCCTGGCGGCCCACACATACTCCCCTGGCCTTCGGCATGGGGGACCCTAATCCAGAACCCCCACCCCTACGGCCCCGTCCTCTCCCCCCGGTGGCACCCCACCACACCTCGATCGTGTCCGCCGGTGGCCTCCTTCGGGAATGCGCGACAGCGAGGTCGCGGGAGCGGTCGCGGGGCGGCTACCCGGCGAGGGCTGTCAGTGGACCGTGGGATGCTGTGGGCGATGGCCAGGAAGAGTTCGACCGAAGACCCGCTCGCCCCCGTGACGCTCGCCGTGGGCCAGGAGGACCTCCTCCTCGACCGCGCCGTGCAGCAGGTGGTCGCCGCGGCGCGGGCCGCCGACGCCGACACCGATGTCCGCGACCTCACGCCCGACGCGCTGCAGCCGGGCACGCTCGCCGAGCTGACCAGTCCGTCGCTGTTCGCCGAGCGGAAGGTCGTAGTCGTCCGCAACGCCCAGGACCTCTCCGCGGACACCATCAAGGACGTCAAGAGTTATCTCGCGGCCCCTGCCGAGGAGATCACCCTCGTGCTTCTGCATGCGGGCGGGGCCAAGGGCAAGGGGTTGCTCGACGCGGCGCGCAAGGCGGGCGCCCGCGAGGTCGCCTGCCCGAAGATGACCAAGCCTGCCGACCGGCTGGCGTTCGTACGGTCCGAGTTCCGCACCGTAGGCCGATCCGCGACGCCCGAGGCCTGCCAGGCGCTGGTGGACGCGATCGGCAGCGACCTTCGGGAGCTGGCCAGCGCGTGCTCACAGCTCGCCGCCGATGTCGAGGGCACCATCGACGAAGCCGTTGTCGCCCGCTACTACACCGGCCGCGCAGAGGCGTCCAGCTTCACGGTCGCCGACCGTGCGGTCGAGGGCCGGGCCGCCGAGGCGCTCGAAGCGCTCCGCTGGGCGATGTCCACGGGTGTGGCCCCTGTACTGATCACCAGCGCGCTCTCCCAGGGCGTACGGGCCATCGGCAAGCTCGCCTCCGCCCCGCGCGGTATGCGCCCCGCCGATCTCGCCCGCGAGCTGGGCATGCCGCCGTGGAAGATCGACCGGGTGCGGCAGCAGATGCGCGGCTGGTCGGCCGACGGTGTGTCGGTGGCCCTACGGGCGGTGGCCGAGGCGGACGGCGCGGTCAAGGGCGGCGGTGACGACCCGGCATACGCCCTGGAGAAGGCCGTCGTCACGATCGCCCGAGCGGCCCGCCCGTCTCGCCCCTCCCATCAGTACTGACGCCGTCAGCGCCGCTGTCGCACGTGCTGAGCCGATCCCGCCCGCGTGGACCGAGCCAGCTCACACAGCGACCCCCCCTGATGCAGTTGCGCCCCGGCCGCGACCGAACAGTGCCCGCCCGCGTGGTACCGCGTACACCGAAGGCACGAGCGGATGCCCCCAAAGGCTCGAGCGCCGCGTATGCCTGAAGACCCGCCGCAGGCGCCGAAGGCTGGGCGGCCGGGGCGTCATGCGGGGCGCGGGCCCGCGCGCCTGTAGGTCGGAAGTGCGCAGGCGGCGGGTGCGCCGAAGGCCTGGGCGGCTGGGGCGTCGTGCGGGTCGCGGGCCCGGGCGTTCGTACGTCCGCAGCACGCGGGCGGCGGGTGCGCCGAAGGCCCGGGCCGCCCTGGGGAAAGGACGGGCACCGGGCCTTCGGGACGAACTGTGGTGCGCCGCACCCGCGTGGCGAACGCAGGCCGCGTGCGGCGCGATGCCGCGGAGACAGAATATCGATCTTCGCGAGCGGTGCCGGCCGGAGCGGGTGAGAGGGACCGCTGGGTCCGGGCCGACGGGTTGGGGCAGGAACCCCGTCGAGCTTGATCAGCGCTGAACTCGACCAGCCTCTGGGACTGTGGTCAGCGCCTCGGGGCTGTGGTCAGCCCTTGAGGGAGGCGACGCGCGTGGCCAGCGCCGACTTCTTGTTGGCAGCGGCGTTCTTGTGGATGACACCCTTGCTGACAGCCTTGTCGAGCTTCTTCGCTGCCTCGCGAGCGGCCACGCCGGCCTTCTCCACGTCGCCGGCCTCGACGGCCTCACGGGTCTTGCGGATCGCGGTGCGGAGCGAGGACTTGACGGCCTTGTTGCGCTGGCGCGCCTTCTCGTTCGTCTTGTTCCGCTTGATCTGGGACTTGATGTTCGCCACGAAAGAGCCTTTGCAGGTTCGTTGGATTTTTTGGAGCTGTGCCGCGCACGTGAGAGGGCACGAGGCACAGTGGACCAGGTTACCAGCAGCCTCGATCCGCTCCCAATCCGCTCCCCATCGGCTCCCCACCCGTTCACGCTCCGACCCCGCGGCTCCTCGCCGCTCCCCCGGGACGCTCCCGATCCGCTCTCCCGAGACGGTCGCCGTCCATCCCCGATCCGGTCGCTGTCCGACCCCGATCCGGTCGCCGTCCCCTCCCGATCCGGTCGTGGTCCGACGGTCAGGGGAAGGCGCCGCGACGGCCGTGGGAGGATGGAGGCTACGTATCGATCCGACCAGAGGCGATAGGCGTCTCAAGAAACAGGACCCTGCGTGCCCGCGACCCCTTCCAACGTGCCGGAGCCGAGCCGTACCGACCCGGCGCTGATCCGTAACTTCTGCATCATCGCGCACATCGATCACGGCAAGTCGACGCTCGCCGACCGGATGCTGCAGCTCACCGGCGTCGTCGAGCAGCGCCAGATGCGCGCCCAGTATCTCGACCGGATGGACATCGAGCGCGAGCGCGGCATCACGATCAAGTCTCAGGCGGTCAGGCTGCCCTGGGCGCCGACCACCGGCGAGGACCAGGGCACCGCCCATATCCTCAACATGATCGACACCCCTGGCCACGTCGACTTCACCTATGAGGTCTCCCGCTCCCTCGCGGCCTGCGAGGGCACCATCCTCCTGGTGGACGCCGCCCAGGGCATCGAGGCGCAGACCCTCGCCAACCTCTATCTGGCGATGGAGAACGACCTCACGATCATCCCGGTCCTCAACAAGATCGACCTTCCGGCGGCCCAGCCGGAGAAGTTCTCCGAGGAGCTCGCCCACCTCATCGGCTGCGAGCCCGAGGACGTGCTGAAGGTCTCGGCGAAGACCGGTGTGGGCGTGGACGCCCTGCTGGACAAGGTCGTCGCCGACATCCCGGCCCCGGTCGGCGTCAAGGACGCCCCGGCCCGCGCGATGATCTTCGACTCGGTCTATGACTCCTACCGCGGTGTCGTCACCTACGTACGGGTCGTGGACGGCCAGCTCAACAAGCGTGAGCGCATCAGGATGATGTCCACCGGCGCCACGCACGAGCTGCTGGAGATCGGCGCGAACTCCCCCGAGATGGCCCCGGCCGACGGCCTGGGCGTCGGCGAGGTGGGCTACCTCATCACCGGTGTGAAGGACGTCCGCCAGTCCAAGGTGGGTGACACGATCACCCAGTACAACAACGGTGCCGACGCACCGCTCGGCGGCTACAAGGACCCCAAGCCGATGGTGTTCTCGGGCCTGTACCCCCTGGACGGCTCGGACTATCCGGAGCTCCGCGAGGCCCTGGACAAGCTCCGGCTCAACGATGCCGCGCTCGTCTACGAGCCGGAGACCTCGGCGGCGCTGGGCTTCGGCTTCCGCGTCGGCTTCCTCGGCCTGCTGCACCTGGACGTCATCCGGGAGCGGTTGGAGCGCGAGTTCGGGCTCGACCTGATCGCCACCGCCCCCAACGTGGTCTACCGCGTGGAGATGGAGGACGGCAGCGAGCACACGGTCACCAACCCCAGCGAGTTCCCCACCGGCAAGATCGCCCAGGTGCACGAGCCCGTGGTCCGCGCCACTCTCCTCGCCCCCAGCGAGTTCATCGGCGCGATCATGGAGCTCTGCCAGAGCCGGCGCGGTTCGCTGCTCGGGATGGACTACCTCTCCGAGGACCGCGTCGAGCTGCGCTACACCCTCCCGCTTGCGGAGATCGTCTTCGACTTCTTCGACCAGCTGAAGTCCAAGACCCGCGGCTACGCCTCGCTCGACTACGAGCCCACCGGCGAGCAGACCGCCGACCTCGTCAAGGTCGACATCCTGCTGCACGGTGACAAGGTCGACGCCTTCTCCGCGATCACGCACAAGGACAAGGCGTACGCGTACGGTGTGCGGCTGGTCGCCAAGCTGCGCGAGCTCATCCCGCGGCAGAGCTTCGAGGTGCCGATCCAGGCGGCCATCGGCAGCCGTGTCATCGCCCGTGAGACCGTCCGCGCCATCCGCAAGGACGTCCTCGCCAAGTGCTACGGCGGTGACATCTCCCGTAAGCGGAAGCTGCTGGAGAAGCAGAAGGAAGGCAAGAAGCGGATGAAGATGGTCGGCAGCGTGGAGGTCCCGCAGGAGGCCTTCATCGCGGTGCTGTCCACTGATTCCGAAGGCGAGGCCAAGGCCAAGAAGTAGTGGCGGGGCCCGGCAGAGATGCCGGAGGCCGCGCCCGAGCGGCCAGAGGCCGGGCCACGAGGCAGAGGCCACGGCCATGAGCCGGAGGCCGGGCCGGACGGGGCCGGAGGTCGGGCCGGACGGGGCCGGAGGTCGGGCCGGACGGGTCCGGAGGTCGGGGCCCAGAAACTGGGCCCAGAGGCCCGGGGTCCCGGAACCCGGGGTCCCGGAACCAGGGGTCCGGAGGCCAGGGCGGCCAGGGTCCGGGAACCCGGGGTCCGGAGGCTA
>NZ_JBQQBW010000190.1:0-6764 GCF_052245415.1 Streptomyces sp. 8N706
CCGGGGACCGCGTACGCTCCTGCCCATGGCTCCCCGCACCCCACCCTCCCGCCCTGTCGGGACAGTGACCCGCGGGACGACCCACCCCAACCGGCTGCGGCGCATGGACCGCTGGATAGCCGCGGTGCACGGTGGGGCGATACGGCGCGGCGCGGAGGCCGTGGCCGTGGATCTGGGGTACGGGGCCGCGCCCTGGACCGCTGTCGAGCTGCTCGCCAGACTGCGGACCGTACGGGCGGACGCCCGGGTCGTCGGACTTGAGATCGACCCGGCCCGGGTCCAGGCCGCCCGCCCCTATGCGCGCGAGGGGCTCGTCTTCGCGCACGGCGGCTTCGAGGTCCCCCTCTCCCGGAGCGCTCTCCCAGCTGCCGACGGTGGGGCCCTCACCCGGCCGGAGACCGGGCGAGGCCGTCACCCGGTGCTGATCAGGGCGGCCAACGTGCTGCGGCAGTACGACGAGGCGGAGGTCCGCGACGTATGGGAACGGCTGTGCGCACGCCTCGCGCCCGACGGGCTGCTCGTCGAGGGAACCTGCGATGAGATCGGGCGACGGCACGTCTGGGTCACGCTCGGCCCCGAGGGGGCGCGTACGGTCACCTTCGCCACCCGCCTCGGCTCCCTCTCCCACCCCTCCGACCTGGCCGAACGGCTTCCGAAGGCGCTCATTCACCGGAACGTCCCCGGCGAGCCCGTCCACGCCTTTCTGCGTGACTTCGACCGGGCCTGGGCGGCCGCCGCGCCGTTCGCCTCCCTCGGCGCCCGACAGCGCTGGATCCGCTCCGTGCGCTCCCTGAGCACCGACTGGCCCCTCGCGGACGGACCGAAGCGCTGGCGGCAGGGCGAGGTCACCGTCCGCTGGGAAGCACTGGCGCCCCGAGGCACCTGACCGCCGCCCGCCCGTCGTTGATCACCGACCCGCGGACGCTCTCCCGGCTCGAGGGCGAGCCGGCGGGCGTGGGTACCGCGCTCGGCGAGGACGTCCTGGGCCGGATCGACGAGATCATCCCGCCGGGCACGGACCTGAAACGGGCGTAGAGCTGCTAGGTGTCGGCGGCGCCGGCCGACGCCTCCCTGCACCGCCACCACTGAGCCGCAGACCGGGGAGTGGGGAGCGGGGGAGCCGCGCCGGGCTCGGGCTGCCTGCCCGCCTGCCCGTCCGGTCCGCCGGGGGGACCTGCCCGCCCCTTTCCGCCGGAGCACCTGCCCGCCCGGCCGCCGGGTCGGGGCGGGCACCGGCGGACCGGACGGGCACTCCGGTGTTGGCGGGTCAGGCCGTTCGGACGGTCGGGCCGTTCAGGCAGTGATCTGCTGCGGCGAGCCGCCGCCCGAGATCTGGATCTTCCGCGGCTTGGCCTGTTCCGCGACCGGGATACGGATCGTCAGCACCCCGGCGTCGTACGAGGCGTCGATGCGCTCGGTGTCGAGACTCTCACCGAGGAAGAGCTGGCGGCTGAACACACCGGTCGCCCGCTCGGAGGCGATCAGCTCCGCGCCTTCGGGAGCCGGGGAGCGCCGTTCGGCCCGCACGGTGAGAACGTTGCGCTCGACGTCGAGGTCGATGGACTCCGGTGCGACTCCGGGAAGGTCGAAGTGGACCACGAAGTCGTCCCCCGCGCGGTAGGCGTCCATCTGCATGGCCGCCGGTCGCGTCGCCGTACCGAAGACCTGCTGAGTGAGGCGGTCGAGGTCGCGGAACGGGTCGGTTCGCATGAGCATCACGGGTCATCTCCTTCCGTAAGCACTGAGTGCGATGCCCTACGCCTTCTTATATAGCTCGAAGGAGAAAAGTTGACAACCCTCGACTCAGGTCAGTCGGGCACGGAGTACAGACGCTGGAGCCGGCAGACCGAGTGAGCGGGGAGGCCCCCAGCACAACGGCCCCGGGCTCCCCGGGGCCGTTCCGCGGCTGGTGCCGGTGGGCCTCAGCGCTCGGCCGTACGCTCACTCACGCCGTGCGCAGGGCATCGAGGAGCGCGTCGACCAGCTCCCGGTCGCGTTCGTGCGTGAGGCGGAGGCGGGCCGCCGACGGGGGCAGCCAGAGGAGGCGGTCGACTTCCCGGTTGGGGACGAAGTGCCCGTCGGTGGCCTCCGCCGCCCAGTAATGCACCTCCTTGGGCCGCCCGTTCGCCACGTAGCGGGCCGTGGGCAGCGGCACGCCGGGCACGCAGTCGTAGCCCGTCTCCTCATGGACCTCCCGCAGCGCGCCCCGCAGGGGGTCCTCACCGCGTTTGAGCTTGCCCTTGGGGTGCGACCAGTCGTCGTACTTCGGCCGGTGCACGACCGCGATCTCGATCCCCCCGTCGCCCCCGTCGCGCGGGGAGCGCCGCCAGAGCACACACCCCGCCGCCAGTACTGTCCCGTCGTCCGCGGGCTGCCCCGTCACCGGGCGCTCACCGCCAATCGCTGCCAGAGACGGCCGAAGGCGAAGCGGGCGGCCTCGACGTCATGCCGCTGGTCGGCGTGGAGGACACCCAGCGCGTACGCCGTCGCCGGGGCGATCCGGGGAGTGCGGGCCGCGGCGGCGGCAGCGGCCGCGGCCTCCGAGGCGTCGCGGTGCCGCTCCAGGGCCTGGGCCGCGCTGGTGAGCCGTACGCGCAGCGAGGGTCCGCCATCGCCCCGGCATCCGGAAGCCACGCAGCCCTCGGGGCCCGGCGAGCCCCCGGGCCCCGGCCCGCCTGCGGACCCCTCGGGCATGGGCCCGCCTGTGGCCCCCTCGGGCACCGGGGAGTCCGACGGGTCCCCGGACTGCGCCGGATCCGCCGCGTCCAGCACCTCCTCCGCGTACCGGCACAGCCGCAGCAGCAGTCGCACCTGGTGCCACGGCGCGTCCTGCTGTTCCGTGGCGGGGGGAGCGTCGGCCGCCGCCGTGGCGGCGAGTCCGTGGACCAGGGCCTCCGCGTTGTACGGGTGCCCGGCGCGGTACAGCGGCAGTGCGTCGACCGCCTCCACCAGCTGCCGGCGCGCCTGGTCGGCGAGAGGCCGCAGCACCTCGTCCGGGGATCCGGCGGCCGCCACCGAGTCGAGCGGCGCCTCCGAGGCCAGTACGGCGACGGCGTCGGCGACCGCGTGGAACCGTGACGAGCCCAGCACCTGCAACGCGGCGGAGTGGGCCCGCGTCCGCGCAAGGGTGAGCTGACGCTCCAGCAACGCCCCGGCGCGCGCGGCGCCGACGGTGAGCGCACCGGGCGCGGGCGCGGCAGCCGACGAGGCGTGGCGCTGCGTGGGCGCCGCGGACTGCGAGGCGCTCCGCTGTGCGGTCGGCCCCCACTGCGCTTCCGTCGCGCCCCGCGCCGTGCGGCCGTCGCTCCGCGCGGCCGAGATCCGGTCCCCGTCGGTCGCGGTGAGCGCGTCGCACAGGTCGTACCAGTCCGAAGGGGCCCGGCCCCACCCGTCCGGACCGGCCCCGGCGGCCGTGGCCTGGTCCGCGCCCGACAGCCGGTGCAGGGCGGCCCGGAGCCGGGCCAGCCGTGCCGAGTACGCGTGCTCACGGGCGAGCGTGCCCGTCAGCCAGGCGAGTTCCGCACGCAGCGGGTCCGACCACGCCGTGTCGGTCAGCGGCCGGAACGTGAGCAGCGCGCCGCCGATCCGCCGCGCCGCGCGCCGTAGCTGGCGCCCCGCCTCGACGGCTTCCTCCGCGTCCGCGCCGCTCTCCCGGTGGAGCCGCAGACTGCGGAGGAAATCGGCGGCCTGACCGTGCAGGTATCCGGCCAGCACATCACCGGCGGTGAGGGCGGCGGACGCCTCCCGCGCCGAGGGTTCGTCCGGTCCGCCCGCGACCATCACGGGAATGCCCTGCGCCGGCGCCGCCGCGGCGGACACAGAGCCGCGTACCGGGCGTTTCCGGACGGGGTGACGGTCCTTCCCGAAGGCCGGTTCACGGGCCTGCGCACCATCCTGTTCACGGGCCGGATCGCCTCCCGGGTCGGGGCCGGAGTCTTGTCCGGAGCCTCGTACCGGGTCCCGTACCAGCTCGGGGCTGTCCGCCCCGGCTCGGACCGTAAGATCGCGGCCGCGGTCCCGGTCCGTGCCGGAGCCGGCGGGGCCGCCCCCGTCCCCGTCCCCGTGAGTACCGGCAGAGTCATGATGTCGCTGGGCCACGCCGGCGCCTCCGGGCGTCAATGAGCATCTCCTGGACGTTCCGCAGCGGCTGCCCTTCCGGATCCGTCGCGTGTCGCGTCCAGTTGCCGTCCGGGCCGAGGTGCCAGGAGGCGGTGTCGTCCGACATCCCGGATTCGAGCAGCCGGTTGAGGGAGGCCCGGTGGGCCGAATCACTCACCCGGACCAGGGCCTCGATACGGCGGTCAAGGTTGCGGTGCATCATGTCGGCGCTGCCGAGCCAGACTTCGGGCTCGCCGCCGTTGCCGAAGACGAAGACGCGAGAGTGTTCGAGGAAGCGCCCGAGGATGCTGCGCACCCGTATGTTCTCGGACAGGCCCTCGACACCCGGCCGCAGCGCGCAGATACCGCGCACCCAGATGTCCACGTCCACTCCGGCCTGCGACGCCCGGTAGAGGGCGTCGATGATGGCCTCGTCGACCATGGAGTTGGCCTTGATACGGATGTACGCGGGCCGCCCGGCGCGGCGGTGCACGGCCTCCTTGTTGATCCGCTGTATCAGACCGTCACGCAGTGACCTGGGGGCGACGAGCAGCCGTCGGTAGTTCTCGCGGCGCGAGTATCCGGACAGCCGGTTGAAGAGGTCGGAGAGATCGGCGCCGACCTGCTGGTCGGCCGTGAGCAGCCCCAGGTCCTCGTACAGCCGGGCCGTCTTCGGGTGGTAGTTCCCGGTGCCGACGTGGCTGTAGCGGCGCAGGGTGTCGCCCTCCTGCCGGACCACCAGCGACAGCTTGGAGTGCGTCTTCAGCCCCACGAGTCCGTAGACGACATGGCAGCCGGCCTCCTCCAGCTTCCGCGCCCACTTGATGTTCGCCTGCTCGTCGAAGCGCGCCTTGATCTCGACGAGCACCAGCACCTGCTTGCCGGACTCGGCCGCGTCTATCAGGGCGTTCACGATGGGGGAATCGCCGGAGGTGCGGTAGAGCGTCTGCTTGATGGCCAGCACGTCGGGGTCGTCGGCAGCCTGCTCCAGGAAGGCCTGGACGGAGGTGGAGAAGGAGTCGTACGGGTGGTGCAGCAGCACGTCCCGCTCGCGCAGCGCCGCGAAGATGTCGGGCGCCTGCGCGGACTCGACCTCGGCGAGGTCGCGGTGGGTGCCCGCCACGAACTTCGGGTACTTCAGCTCGGGCCGGTCCAGCTTCGCGATACCGAAGAGGCCGGTCAGATCGAGCGGTCCGGGCAGCGGGTGCACCTCGGCCTCGGAGATCTTCAGCTCACGTACCAGCCGGTCAAGGATTTCCGGGGCCATGGACTCCTCGACCTCGAGCCGCACGGGCGGCCCGAAGCGGCGCCGCATGAGCTCCTTCTCCAGGGCCTTGAGGAGATTCTCGGCGTCGTCCTCCTCCACCTCCAGGTCCTCGTTGCGGGTGACCCGGAACATGTGGTGGGCGAGCACCTCCATCCCCGGGAAGAGCTCCTCCAGATGCGCCGCGATGACGTCCTCCAGCGGCACGTACCGCTGCGGCGAGGCCTCCAGGAAGCGGGACAGCAGCGGCGGCACCTTCACACGTGCGAAATGCTCATGGCCGCTGACCGGGTTCCGTACGACGACCGCGAGGTTCAGGGAGAGGCCGGAGATGTACGGGAAGGGGTGCGCGGGGTCCACGGCCAGCGGCGTCAGGACCGGGAAGATCTGCTGCCGGAACAGCGTGAAGAGGCGGGCCTGCTCCTTCTCGGTCAGATCCGGCCAGCGGATCATGTGAATGCCCTGCTCGGCCAGCTCAGGGAGGACGTCCTGCTGGAAGCAGGCGGCGTGCCGGGCCATGAGCTCGCGGGAGCGGGTCCAGATCAGATCCAGCACCTCGCGGGGCTGGAGGCCGGAGGACGAGCGGGTGGCGACGCCGGTCGCGATACGGCGCTTCAGACCGGCGACGCGGACCATGAAGAACTCGTCGAGGTTGCTCGCGAAAATCGCCAGGAAGTTGGCACGCTCGAGGAGCGGGGTGGAGGGGTCCTCGGCGAGCTCGAGCACGCGTTCGTTGAAGGCCAGCCAGCTGCGTTCCCGGTCGAGGAAGCGGCCCTGGGGCAGCTCTCCGCTGTCCTCCTCGTACCCGGCCTCGTAACCGTCGAGGTCGGCGTCGAGGTCGGGTTCCAGGCCGGAGTAGGCCGCCGCGGCCACGGTGTGCGGGCGGTGCGCCGCGATGGAGCCCACCGAGGGCTGGACGTGCTGGACCGGTGCCGGAACGCTGGACTCGTTCATGTCCTCATTGTTCCGCGCCGGAGCGCCTTCGGGCGCGCGGGAAGCGGGGCGAAAAGGCGGCGGAGGCGCGGCACGGAGCCGTCTGGTGGGGGCTTTCGGCACAGCGGGCTGCATTCAGTGATGCTCGCAAGGGACATTGAAGCGCTGGTAACGAGCACATGGCGGCCAGGCAAGCGGGTCCCTTCGCCAGGGTGGCCGCATCCGCGGGCCCCAGGTCCGGGCGCTGCCGCACCGGCGCCGGGGCCGGGGCCGGGGGCCGCGTACCGCCGCGGTGCCGGGGGCCCTGGCCCGTTGCGCGGGGTCGGCCCAGCGCGGCCGCGCCCGCGTGTGCGGAGGCCCGGCGCGAGGTCCGGGCCCAGGACCGTACCCCGGCCCGGGGGACCCTCCCAGGCCAAGCGCGGGGGCCGTGCACCGGCACGGGAGCCCTGCCCGGCCCAGGCCCCGGCGC
>NZ_JBQQBW010000191.1:0-6501 GCF_052245415.1 Streptomyces sp. 8N706
CCGTACTGGACCTCGCGGCGCTCGGTGCGCAGTGCGGCGACGCGCTGTTCGAGCAGGTCCAGCAGCGCGGGCAGGAGGACGGGCCCGGCCGAGAGCTGGAGCAGGGAGAGCAGCTGGGGGACGGCCTCGACGACCTCGGCGACGGCGGTGAGCGCGAAGGCGGAAGGCGCCGGGCGGGCGATGGACCAGGCGTCGAAGAGCGCGACCCAGCCACGCAGCACGGCGCTGTCGTCCCGGTCCCAGGCGTGGAGGCGCCAGCCGGGGCGGGCGGTGTCGTCGTGCAGCTCGACGAGCCCGGTGAGGCGCGCCCGGTCCCAGTCGGCCCGGACCTGCTCGGGGGTCAGCTTCAGCGCCGCCGCGGCCCTTTCGGAGGCGTCGTCACGGAGCGCACCGGTGCTGCCGGGCCGCAGCTGTGCGCCGCGGCCTCGCTCGGCGTCGGCCCAGCGTGCGATGCGTACGGCGCCGGCGAGACCGGCGCGGGCCTGCCGCGCCAGCTCCGCGGGCGCCGGCGTGCCCGCGGGCGGCCGGGGTGCCGGTCGTGCTCGACGGTTCGTCACGGCCCGGCGGGCGGCAGCGATCGGTCGTCGGGGGACAAGGCGGAGCCGGGAGTCGCGCGGAGTACGGGACGTCACGGGAGCAGTCTTCCCGCTGACGGCCCGAAAGCCCAATCGGAACTCCGTGGCGGGCGGCCTCGCCCGCCCAGGCGCAGGTCACAGGGGGCTGGTGCTGTGCGCGGCGCGCGGCCCCAGGCGCCCGGGGCGCACGCCGTTCACATCAGCGGAGTCAGGAAACGCCGCAGGGCTTCCTCGTAGCTCTCGGCGTCCGCGTTCCACATCGACGCGTGCGGGGCGTTCGGCACCGTGTGCAGCGTGACCAGGTCGGGGCGGCGGTCCGCCAGGGCGCGGGAGGGCCCCCAGGGGGCGACGGTGTCGTCCGGGCCGTGCACCACGAGCGCCGGCACGGACAGGGTGTCCGGGTCGGACGACTCGGCCAGGTGGTCACCGTCCAGCCCGAGGCGGCCCTGCGCCGCGCGTACCGCCAGGGGCAGGACCGGGCCGGGGGTGCCGGCGGCGGCCGCGAGGGCCCGCACGGTCGTCCGCCAGTCGAGGATCGGCGAGTCCAGCACGAGGCCGCGGATCCGGTGCCGCAGCGCGGAGTGGGCCGCGGCGTGCAGGGCCATGGTGGCGCCGGTGGAGAAGCCGTACAGCACGACGGTTTCCGCGCCGTACAGCACGGCGTAGCGGATGCCCGCCTCCAGGTCGCGCCACTCGGTGTCGCCGAGGTGGCTGATGCCGTCCGGCGGCCGGGGGGCGCCCACGTCGCCGCGGTAGCCGAGGTCCAGCACCGGGAACCGGTTCCGGTGCAGGAAGGGCATGACGACCATGGGGTGTTCACGGCTCGTGCCGAACCCGTGGACGGTGATCACCCAGGTGTCGCGGGGGCCGGGCACGAACCAGGCGGGCAGGGGGCCCAGTTCACCGGGTACGTCCACGTCGGCGTGGTCGAGGCCGAGCGCGTCGCGCGGGTTGCCGAGGTACACCTGGGGGGTGAGCCACAGCCGCGCGCCGGGTTCGAGCGTCCCGTGGGTGACGCGTTCGAGGCGGCGGACGACCGAGTCGGGGGCGTGCGGCGCGTCCTCGATGACGGGTCCGACGACCGCGTGGGTGTCGCCACCGGTGAGCCCGTAGGTGCCGGGGCGCAGGGAAGCGAGGCTGCGGGTGAGGGTGATCCGCCCGGCGCCCGTGGAGTGGACGGTGAGCGGGGGGTCGGCGGGAAGCGGGCGCCGGCGCCAGGGTTCGAGGGCAGCGTCGCTGGCGTACCGCCCGGCCGCCACGGCGGCCGTACCGGCACCGAGCACGGTGATGGCGGCCGCGGCCGCCGCTGTACGCAGGCCCATCCGTACCAGTGTGGGCGGACGCCGGGCACGCGGCCAGTGGACGTACGCGCCGGGGTGACCGGCGCGATCCGCCGGAAAGCCCGTCCGCGGCGCGCCGGGGTCAGCCCTGCCCGGGCTGCCCGTAGCCGCGCAGCTTCTCCTGGACGTCCCGGAGTTGGTCCGCGGTGAGCAGGCTGGGCGTATGGCCGGGTACGGAGCGGGCGGTCAGCCAGACCTGGCACATCCACTCCAGCTGTGCGGTGCGGTCGTACGCCTGGTCGAGGGTGCTGCCGTAGGCCAGGGTGCCGTGGTTCCGCAGGAGGCACCCGCTGCGGTCCCGCAGGGCGTCCAGCATGTTCCCGGCCAACTCGTCGCTGCCGTACAGGGCGTACCCGGCGACGCGGACAGGGCCGCCGAGCGCCGCCGCCATGTAGTGGATGAGCGGGAGCTCGGGGACGAGTGTGGAGACGGCTGTGGCGTGGACGGCGTGGGTGTGCACGACGGCCGCGGCCTCGGTGTCACGGTAGACGGCGAGGTGCATCGGCAGTTCGCTGGTGGGCCTGAGCCCGCCGAGGACCTGCCGGCCGTCGAGGTCGACGCCGACCGCGTCGTCGGGGGTGAGCCGGTCGTACGGCACTCCGGTCGGCGTCACCAGCACGGTGTCGCCCACACGTACGGACACATTGCCCGAGGTGCCGACGACCAGTCCGTCCGCGACGGTCCGCCGTGCCGTGGCCACCAGGTCGGCCCATGCCTGTTCCAGCGGGGCGCGCTCGGTCATGCCCTCACCTCCGCTGCCGATCCTGGCAGGCGGGGAGCGCGAGATCCCGCGAAGGGCCGGCACGGGCCCCGGGGAACCCTGTCATCGCCCTCTGACATACCGGCATATCCCTCTATACGACACACCATCCGTAACTGACGGATAGTCGGTGTTTTTTCACGATCGTCCAGTAATCTCATGGTCGATTTGTCATGCACGTCGCCATGTACGTCGCCATCGGGGGAATCCATGACTCCTGACCGCAAACCGCTACGGCACCGTCGGCGGCTGGTGGCCGCTTCCATCGCCACCCTCGCGCTCGGCGGGACCGCCCTCGCCGACGTCCCCGCCTCGGCCGCCGCGAAGCCGCGGGGGCATGACGTCTCGTCGCACCAGAGATCCGTCAACTGGCCCAGAGCGAAGAGCAAGGGTGCGAAATTCGTCTACGTCAAGGCCACGGAGTCCACCAGCTACCGCAATCCGTACTTCCGGCAGCAGTACAACGGCTCGCGGAAGGCGGGGCTGATCCGCGGGGCGTATCACTTCGCGCTGCCGCACAGATCCTCGGGCAGAACGCAGGCCGCGTACTTCGTGAAGCACGGCGGTACCTGGCGACGCGACGGCTGGACCCTGCCGCCCGCCGTGGACCTGGAGAACAATCCCTATGGAGCGAAGTGCTACGGCCTGCGGAGATCGACGATGGTGAGCTGGATCAAATCGTTCAGCAACGAGGTGAAGCGGCGGACCGGCCGTCGGCCGGTGATCTACACGACGACCAAGTGGTGGAACGACTGCACCGGGCGGAGCAGGGTCTTCAGCAGGAGCCACGCGCTGTGGCTGGCGCGTTGGGGCCGGTCGTCGGGCACCCTCCCGGCGGGGTGGAGGTACTACACCTTCTGGCAGTACGCCAACCGCGGCACGTTCCCGGGTGACCAGAACCTCTTCAACGGGGCGATGTCCCAGCTCAAGCGGTTCGCCCGCGGCTGAATCGGGGACTGCGGAAGGCCTTCGGGCACCGGGCCCGCACCGGCACCGGCCGCCATCGCCGGGTCGCGACACCTCAAGACCTCCGACAGTTCACCTTCCGTTCACCCCGTATCCCTACGTTCGCCGTGCCACTGACCATCGAGCTGATTGCCTGGGTGAATGGAACACATCACGCTTCTCATCGGGATCGTGATCATCACGGCCTTGGTGTTCGACTTTACGAACGGCTTCCACGACACCGCCAATGCCATGGCCACCACCATCTCCACCGGGGCTCTCAAGCCCAGGACAGCGGTGGCGATGTCGGCGGTCCTGAACCTCGTCGGCGCCTTCCTCTCCGTCGAGGTGGCCAAGACCATCTCCGGCGGCATCATCGATGAAAGCTCCGGGATCCGGCCCGAAGTGATCTTCGCGGGCCTTGTCGGCGCGATCGTCTGGAATCTTCTGACCTGGCTGGCGGGCCTTCCCTCCAGCTCCTCGCACGCGCTCTTCGGCGGCCTGATCGGCGCGACCGTCGCGTCCGTCGGCTTCGGCGCCGTCAACGCCGACGCGGTGGTCATGAAAGTCCTGATCCCGGCAGTGGCCGCGCCGCTCGTCGCGGGGCTCGCCGCGATGGCCGCGACCCGGCTGACCTACCGCCTTGCCCGCAACCGGGACGAGCAGGAGACCGCCAAGGGCTACCGCGCCGGTCAGATCGCCTCCGCGGCGCTGGTCTCCCTGGCCCACGGCACCAATGACGCGCAGAAGACCATGGGTGTCATCACCCTCGCGTTGATCACCGGCGGCGTTCTCGCCCCGCAGGCCGACCCTCCGACGTGGGTCATCGTCTCGGCCGGTCTGGCGATCGCCCTCGGTACGTACCTGGGCGGCTGGCGGATCATCCGCACCATGGGCAGGGGCCTCACCGACATCCAGCCGCCGCAGGGCTTCGCCGCCCAGACGGGCGCCGCGACCGTCATCCTGGCCTCCTCCCACATCGGCTTCGCGCTCTCCACCACCCAGGTCTGCTCCGGGTCCGTGATGGGCTCCGGTCTCGGCCGCAAGGGCGGTGCGGTGCGCTGGTCCACCGCGGGCCGCATGGTGGCCGCCTGGGGGCTGACCCTTCCGGCCGCCGGTCTCGTCGCTGCGTGCGCCGCGCTCCTGGCCGGCCAGGGCACCTGGGGCGTCACCGCCGTCGCCGTGCTCGCGCTCGCCGCCTGCGGCGCGATCTGGGCGGTCTCCCGCCGCAAGCCGGTGGACCACACCAACGTCAACGAGGCCGAGACGGTGGAGCCGGCGGGTGTCATCACCGCCGCCGTCCGCGCCGTCTCCCCGCCCCCGGCCGGCTCCACCGCTTCCGGTGCGGCCTCCGGCCCCGATGAGACCTCCGCTCAGATTCCATCAGCCGGCGCGCCCGAGTCCGAGCCCGCCGCCGCCAAGGTCACGGTCTAGGTAAGGAACCCATCGCCATGAGCATCGACTGGGCAGCACTCGGCCAGGTCTTCGGCGTCAGCCTCGCGGTGACGGTAGGGATCGTGTGCCTGTTCACCCTGGGCATCGTCGGCCTCTCCCGCAGGCCGCAGACGCAGCCCGACGGCACGGCCGCGGTGGCGGCGGCCGGAGCCCCGGCCCCCACCGCCCTGGCCCGTACCGGCGCATACGTCTGCTTCGGGCTGTGCCTGGCCGCCGTGTCGTACGGCATCTACGTGATCGTCGCCTGACGACGGACCAGAACAGCACGGACCAGGACAGGACCGGCCGCGGCAGGACGTACCGCGGCAGCACCGACGGCGGCGGACCCGCCGGGGTGAAAGGCGCGCACCGCGCCTCCCGCCCCGGCGGGTCTTCGTATGTGGGCCTCGGCACACTGTCCCGTCGCAGGTCACAGGCAAGTTGACGGGCGTTCGCACAGCGTGGTGGACTGCCGGAGCCAAAACGGCGACAGCAGAGGAAGCCGGTGCGAATCCGGCGCGGTCCCGCCACTGTCACCGGGGAGCGCTCCCCCACCCAGAAGTCACGGCCCGTACCCACGGGTTGGAAGGCCCGGGGGAAGCGCCGATCCGGGAGCCAGGAGACTCTCGCCGCCGGTCACGTCGAGCCAGGGCGCGGACCCTGAGTGAGGACATATCGCGATGCCCGGCTGCCTTCGTACGCCACCAGACGTTCCCGCGCTCCTCCGCCGAGGCATGACGGCGGGCTGATCCGATGCGTGCCTCTCACGCCATGAGGGAGCCGGGGAGACTCACCTCAGCGGGCGCGGCCGGGTGCGGTGCCGTCCTCGGCTTCGTCGGCGACCTTCTCGCCGGCGATCCGCGCCACGGGCACCCCGTGGCCGCCTTCGGACGTGCCGCGGCCGCCGCCGAGCGCCGGCTCTGGCGCGACCACCGCGGCTCCGGAGCTCTCTACACCGCCGTGTGCGCGGGTGGTGCGCTGGCCGCGGCCGCCCTGGCGTCGCGCGCCGTACGCCGCTCCCCCGCCGCCGCCGTATCGCTGACCGCCGCCGCCACCTGGGCCGTGCTGGGCGGAACATCGCTGAGCCGCGAGGCTCGGGCCGTGGGAGGCGCCCTGGCCGCCGGGGACATCGAGGTGGCCCGCGAGCGGCTGCCCCATCTGTGCGGCCGGGACCCGCAGACCCTGGACGAGCAGCAGATTGCCCGGGCCGTGGTGGAGTCGGTCGCCGAGAACACCTCGGACGCCGTCGTCGGTGCCCTGGTGTGGGGCGCCGTCGGCGGCGTACCCGGCCTGGTCGCCTTCCGCGCGGTCAACACCCTCGACGCGATGGTCGGCCACCGGTCGCCGCGCCATCTGAAGTTCGGCTGGGCGTCGGCGCGGCTCGACGACGCGATGGGCTATCCGGGTTCGCGGCTGACCGCCGCGCTGACGGTACTCGCAGGGCCGG